>CAZKPI010000756.1:0-2671 GCA_964554555.1 uncultured bacterium | reverse complement strand
GTCGTCAGAGGAGTGTTGATCATGCGTTGGTTGCATCCCGCCCTGTTGGTTCTCATCCTGGTCCTCGTCCTCGTCCTGTCCGTCGGCTGGCCTGTCCAGGGACAGGTCATGAACGTTCCGGCCAGTCCTGGCACGGCTCCCGCTCCTGCCTTCGCCCGGCCGGAAACCGAAACCGGGGCGCCGGGAATCGCCCCGGTCACGGTGCCGGTTCCCCCCGCCGCCGCCCGGCCGGCCGGGGAGCATGCCTTTCAGTATTTTGCGTTCATGCGCGATCCCCGGTTTTCCCTCTGGGAGCGGGTGGCCCTGTGGGGCGTCCTGGTGACGGCCATCCTGGCCCTGGGATATGCATGGATGCTGGTCAAGCAGGTGACGGGGGCCGATCAGGGGACTCCCCGCATGCAGGCCATCGCCGCGGCGGTGCGGGAGGGGGCTGATGCCTATCTGGCGCGGCAGTTGTCGACGGTGGCGGTCCTGATCGTCGGGCTGGTCGTCATCCTGTTCGCCGCCAAGGCGGCGCAGGACGGTGACTGGAGCAGTCCGTTCGCGTTCGGGCGGGCCGGGGCCTTCTTCGTCGGGGCGTTGTTTTCCGGCCTGGTGGGCTTCGTGGGGATGCGGCTGGCCACCACCGGCAACCTGCGCGTGGCGGCGGCGGCCAAGGCGGGGTTCGGCCGGGCCTTGATCCTCGGGTACCGCACGGGCACCATCACCGGCATGCTGACCGACGGCCTGGGCCTGCTGGGGGGAACCCTGATCTTCATGATCTACGGGGAACGCGCCTACGAGGCACTGCTCGGCTTCGGCTTCGGCGGGACCCTGCTGGCGCTGTTCATGCGGGTGGGCGGCGGCATCTACACCAAGGCGGCCGACGTCGGCGCCGACCTGGTGGGCAAGATCGAGGCCGGCATCCCCGAGGACGACCCGCGCAACGCGGCCACCATCGCCGACAACGTGGGCGACAACGTCGGCGACTGCGCTGGCATGGCGGCCGACATCTTCGAGAGCTACGAGGTCACCATCGTGGCGGCCATGATCCTTGGCTGGGCGGCGTTCGGGCACAAGGGGGTCATCTTCCCCATCCTGGTGCGGGCCATCGGCGTCATTGGCTCGATCATCTCGACCTACAGCGTCTCGGCGGGTGACCAGGGCAGTGCGGCCGAGGCCATGGGGTCGATCAACCGCGGGTTCGTCATCGGGTCCCTCATCTCCGTGGCGGGCTTCCTCGTCCTGGGCGTGTTCTACCTGCGCTTCGACGAAGGGATGGTGGCGGCGGGGACGCTGTCGCCCATGGCCTGGGAGAGCATCAAGAACCTGCCCGCCTGGGCCAGCTTCGGCATGGCGGGCGCGGACATGCGGCCGGCCATCACCTGTTTCATCGGTGTGGTGCTGTGCGTCCTGCTCAATCGCGTCACCGAGTACTTCACCGGCACCGAGTATTCGCCGGTGCGGGGGATCGTGCTGAACTGCAAGACCGGGCATGCCACCTCGATCATTGAGGGGCTGGCGGTGGGATTCGAGTCGGCGGTCTGGACCGGCCTCATCCTGTGCGTGGCGATCTTCGCTTCGGTCGAGATCTACGCCGGCACCAACGCCATCTTCGTGGCATACGGGGTGGCGATGTGCGGGATCGGCATGCTGACCCTGACCGGCAACACCATCTCGATGGACGTGTTCGGGCCGGTCGCGGACAACGCCAACGGCATCGCGGAGATGGGCTTCGATGAACAGGAGATGGGAAGGGCGAAATACCGGGAAGCCCGCCAGATCCTGTCGGATCTCGATGCGGTGGGGAACACCACCAAGGCGGTCACCAAGGGCGTTGCCATCGGGTCGGCGGTCATCGCCGCGGTCTCGCTGTATGCCTCGTTCATCACGGTCATCGGCTCCGGCGGCCAGTCCGAGGAGAAGCCCATCCCGGTCATGCTGTTCGATGCGGTGGCCGGCCTGCTGTCGGTGTCGAGCCCCAAGCTGTTCATCGGCATGATCCTGGGCGGCGCCGTCCCCTTCCTGTTCAGCAGTATGCTGATCCGCGCCGTCGGCCGGGCGGCCTTCCTCATCGTCCATGAGGTGCGCCAGCAGTTTCGCGACAAGGGGATCTGGGAGGGAACCAGGAAACCCGACTACGGAAGCGTGGTGTCGATCTGCACGACGGCGGCCCAGAAGGAGCTGGTGGGACCGGCCATCCTGGGGGTGTTCTCCCCCATCCTGGCCGGGTTCCTGCTGGGCCCCATCGGCCTGGCCGGGTTCCTCGGCGGGTCCATCGTCAGCGGCCAGCTCCTGGCCTCGTTCATGGCCAATGCCGGGGGCGCCTGGGACAACGCCAAGAAGATGGTCGAGGACGAGGAACGCGACCACCAGGCCAACTCCGGCAAGGGGAGCGAGAAGCACAAGGCGGCGGTGACCGGGGACACGGTCGGCGATCCCCTCAAGGACACGGCCGGCCCGGCGGTCAACCCCCTGCTGAAGGTCATGAACATGGTGGCCATCCTGGCGGTACCCGTCATGGTGAAATACGAGGGAACCGTCGTCGAGGCCGTCCGGAAGGCGGCCGGCGCCCTGCCGGTCGAGGCGGCCCGCGACTTCCGCCTGCCCCCGGGGTTCATGACCCGGTCGATCGACGGGCTGTGGCTGGGGGCGGTCGGCCTCTCCTTGATCCTGCTGGTGTGGGCCATCT
>CAZKPI010000755.1:0-2676 GCA_964554555.1 uncultured bacterium | reverse complement strand
GCCTCCCACGGGCCTTCCAGGCAGGCCTGCACCAGGCGCTGGCCGGGGGTGGGGGCGCAGATGACCATGGTGTCGTGCACCTTGACCATCTCGGCGATCAGCGGGGCGGCCGCGGTCAGGTAGCCCACCCGCCACCCTGTGATGCCGAACGTCTTGGAAAAACTGCCGATGGTGACGATCCGGTCGGGATGCGCCTCGGCACTGCCCGCGGCCTGGAACTCGACGAGGGGGTCGGGGAAGAACCGGTAGGTCTCGTCGCTGATCACCAGGATGCCGCGGTCGGTCAGGCCCCTGGCCATGGCCCGCACCCGCTCGGGGGCCCAGGTGGCCCCGGTCGGGTTGTTGGGGTTGACCAGGGTCACCGCCTTCAGGCCCTGGTCGACCGCGATGCGTAGTACCTCGTCGGGGTCGGGCTGGTAGCCGTCGGCGGCCCGGACCGGGATCTCGACGACCTCGCCGCCGGCCATGCGGACGGCCATGGCATGGTTGAAATAGAAAGGGGTGAGCAGGCCCATCCGGTCGCCGGGGCTGAGCAGGGCCAGCACGGCCGTCAGGTAGGCGCCGTTGGCGCCGGCGGTAATCAGCATCTCGCGCTCGGGATCGACCCGCCGGCCGTCCAGGGTGCCCAGAAGGGAAGCCCAGGCGTTGCGCAGGCCGGGCAGGCCCGGATCGGGAGAATAGCGGTGCAGGGCGGCCGACTCCAGGTGCCGTCGCCAGGCCTCCACGGCATAGTCGGGGGGGCCATAGAAGGGAACCGCCTGGCCGAGGTTGATCAGGGCGGCTCCCGCCTGTCGGCAGGCCGCCGCCCGGGCGTTCACCTCGAAGATCCCCGGCATCGGGGTTGCCAGCACGTGTTGATTCACCCGTCACCCTCCCGTGTTCCCCGTTCCCGCCGCTCCATCCCTCGATGAAGCCGCCCGCCGGGGCACGTTGGCATGATACAACGCCCCGTTGCCAGGGTCACCTGCGGCGTCTTCCCCCCTTGCCGAATCCCGGTTGCCCCTGGCCCCTCCTTCCACTACAATCGGCTCATCCACCGAGAGGAGCCATGTCATGACCATCAAAGCCATCGCCATCAACGGCAGTCCGCGCGCGGAAGGCAATACCCAGGCCCTGCTCCAGCGCTGTCTGAACCACCTCCAGGCCGCCGGCGTCAGGGTGACCTATCGATCCGTCGGCCGTGAACTGGTCAAACCCTGCATCGCCTGCGGCGCGTGCTCCCAGATGAAGAACCGCACCTGCGCCATCACCGATGACGCCTTCCATCCCATCTTCAACGAGATGGCCGAGGCCGACATCATCATCACCGGCTCCCCCGTCTACTTCGGGTCGGCCACCCCCAACCTGATGGCCCTGCTCGACCGGGCGGGGTATGTCAGCCGCGCCAACGGCAACCTGTTCTCGCGCAAGATCGGCGGCCCGGTGGTCGTGGCCCGGCGCGCCGGCCAGAACTTCACGTTCGCCCAGCTCCTGTTCTGGTTCATGATCAACGACATGATCGTCCCCGGATCAAGCTACTGGAACATCACGTTCGGGCGGGCTCCCGGCGAGGTGACCGCCGACGAGGAGGGCATCCGGACCATCGACCGGTTCGCCGAGAACCTGCTCTGGCTGGCCCGGAAACTGCATTCCTGAGACGGCGGCCATCCCCGCGGCCATTCCGGCGGCCGCTCCGGCCGCCCGGCTGGTCGCGGTCGGCCGGCCGCCCCCTCGTCCGGTCGCGGTCTGCCCCTGCCCCCCTTTCTGGCAGTTCCCCTTTCCCTCCTGGTCATTCCATGGTCCCCCCCGGGGCAGGCCGGTTTCTCCTCGCGCCTTGCCCGTCCTTCTTCCTTCTGGCCGCCTTTTCCTGGTCTCTCGTTTCCGTCCGGTATTTCCTGGTCCGTTCACGGGGAATGGACCGCGAAGCGGAACTTCCGCGAGGGGAACGCCTCTGCGTTTCCCTCGCCAGCAGAAAGGGTCCAGGGCCATCGGCCCAGGCGGGATGGAAGGGGTAAAGCCCCTTCGGCAAGTCTTCAGGCGGATCAACATTTTTTTTCTGCGATCAATCTTTCCGGCCCGCTCATGCATAATGGGGGGTGAAACGCCATGACGACGACAGAATGGGACCACCTGATGCGCGCCGCCCGGTCCGGTGACCGGGCCGCCCTGGCCGCCCTCCTGGCTGCCCTCAAGGAACCGCTGTTCGCCTATCTCTTCCGCCTGTGCCGGAATCCCGAGATCGCCGAGGACCTCCTGCAGGAGACCCTGATCACCCTCTGCACCCGCGCCGACACCTGGGACCCGGCCCGCCCCCTGCGTCCGTGGGTCTACACCATCGCCCGGAACAAGTTCCTCGAGGGGCGGCGGCGCGATCGCAAGGTGGTGCCGCTGGTCCGCCCGGAGACGCTGGCCGCCCCGGCGGCCGGTTCCCAGCCCTCGCCCGACCGGCTGGCCCTGCGCGATGCCCTGGCCTCGCTCGCCGAGCCGATCCGCGACGCCTTCCTCCTCAAGCACTTCGCCCGCCTGACCTTCGAGGAGGTCGCCGACGTCCAGGGCATCCCGGTTCCCACTGCCAAGTCCCGCGTCCGCTTCGCCGTTCAGAAGCTCCGCGGCATCCTGGGAGACGAGCATGAAAACCCCTGACTGCCTCAACGACGACCTGCTCCTCGACCTCTGCTACGGGGAGCACTCCGACCC
>CAZKPI010000754.1:0-2681 GCA_964554555.1 uncultured bacterium | reverse complement strand
GCCGGTGACGGCGGCCGGCCCTGGGGCTTCGTTTGCGGCCCGGTTGTCCCGCGCGGGGTCACCCCCGCTGGGCAAAGGTTCCCGGAAGCCCGGCGCCGCGGCCAGGCGTCTGGCTTCCAGACAGCAGGCGCCCCAGGGGTCCAGCCAGGTGAGATAGACCCCATCGGGGCCGAAGGCCATCCAGCCGACGGTCGGGGTGGCCAGCGGGGCTTCCCAGACCTTGGTGCCATCGACATCACTACAGCAGACCAACCGGTCGGCGGCGGGAACGACGATCAGGTCGTGGCCGGCGGCCAGGGGCCCGGCCGGCGGCGCGCCGAGGTCGGATTCCCAGCGCCGGTCACCGCTGACGGGGGAAACAGCTGTCAGGCGGCCGTCGGCCCCGGCCACCAGCAGGTCACCGGCGCCGGTGAGGCCGAGCGAGGAAGAGGCACAGACGGCCAATGCCCTCTCCCACAGCGGGGTTCCGTCGCCCAGGGCGAAGGCGGCCAGGCGGCCCTGGGCCGTGCCATGCCGGTCTCCGTCAGGGGGGCGCCCATGACCATTGCCCGACCCGGCAGGGGCGCCGGGTTCTGTTGACGGTTCCGCCGCTGGGGCCGTCGTCGTCCCCGCAGTGGCCTGAGATGGTGACGGTTCCGGGGCCGGGGCCGGAGGTTCGCACAGGGCGAACACCCGTTGGTGGTCGTGAGCGGCGGCCAGCAGACGGCCCGGCAGTTCCCTCTGCCAAATCACCCGGCCGGTGGCGGCATCGAGGCAGGCGATCTCCGGCTTGCCGGAACCGCATGCCGGCGGTTCCCCGCCGGTCATAGTTTCGCGCCATCCGCCCACCACCAGGCGGCCGGTGTCGGGCGTCGCGGGATGGCCCCTGGCCGGTATGCCCGCCGGCGGCCCGCCGACTCCGGGCTTGGCCGGGTCGCCGCAGACGGGTTTCACCACGCCGATCCAGGGGAGGGGGCGGAAAGAGGGCGGCGGCAGGGCCGTCCACAGCAGGCGCGGCTTTCCCTCCACCCACGCCGCCAGGTTCTCGTCGAAGACCCCGGACCGGCCGGCGGGGTCCGCTGTCAACGGCTCCGGCCCGGTTCCGGCGGCGGCGGGGTCCGGGGCCCCTTCCTCCAGGCAGGAAAGCCCGCGCCGGTCGCCGCCCACGTAGGCCCGCCGCCCGTCCGCCACCACCGAGGCAAAGGTCGGCCGCCCCGCGGTCAGGGGGAGGGACCAGAGCCGCCGGCCGGTGGCGCGGTCCCAGGCCAGCACGGTGCCCAGGTTGGTGGTGACCATGACCGAACCCTCCGTGAGGCAGGGTGAGCAGACCATGGGAGCGCCGGCGGTCATGGTGCGCAGGAGACGTCCGTCGGTCAGCCGCAGGACCACCAGCCGCCCGTCGCGGGAGGCCGCGAAAACCTGGCCGTCGGCGGTGGGAGTGGCGCCCATGACGGCGTCGCCCATGGGGAACTCCCACAGGGTCCGGCCGTCGGCCAGGGCCAGACAGCGCACCAACCCGCGCGGGTCGCGGTCGCTCTTGAGCAGGTTTCCGTTGCCGAGGCCGATCACCACGCGATCTCCCGTCACCACCGGGGAACCGAAGGCGGGCAGGGGGGTGGGGGCGCGCCAGACGACCTCGCCGGTCAGCGCGTCGGCGGCGACGACGGCGTTGCCGCCGTTCCCACAGCCGTAGATCACGATGGGGCGCGAGGCGGGGCCTGACAGCCAGGCTCCGGCGGGGCTTGATTCCACGTCGAGGGCAGGCTGGTCGATCAGGACCTGGAACCCGCTGGTGACCACCCCCCGGCCGGCCGGGCGGGCGGCGATCTCGGCGGGCGTTTCGATCGCCAGGATGCCGCTGACGGTCCGCCGGAAGCCGTTTCCCTGGTCCAGGGGGGCGGCCGGGGGAGTGGACGGTGCCGTCGGCGCGGGAACCGGGGCGAGGACTTCCACCTGCTCCGGATCGATGGTGACCAGGCCCGGGGCCTCCCCGCTCTGGCCATGGACCGCCACGGTTCCCGACACCCGTACCGGGCGGCCGACGAGACCGGCCAGCCGGTCGTCCGGCTGGCGGCCGGCCAGGAGGCGGTAGGAGGGGATTCCCTCGTGGCGCCAGGTGACCCGTCCGGTGGCCAGTTCGACCGCCCACAGCCCGTCGTCGCCCGCGCCGACGAACACCCGGCCGGCCAAGATGCACGGACTGCTTTCGATATGGCAGAGCGCCTGGATGACCCAGTGCAGGCGCGGCCGGCCGCTGTCGGGGCGCTCGTAGGTCGGGGCGAGGTCGTAGCAGGTGAGGCGGCCCAGGTCGTCGTGGAAGCCCTCGCCGACCACGAGGTAGCGGGGCAGGACGAGGCCGTCAGGGGTGCGGGCCCATTCCCCCCCCAGCGCGGGCGAGCTGTAGATGGGAAGGAAGCGGCCGCCGGGCAGGTCGGCCCCGTCGAGCTCCCAGACGAGGGCGCCGGTGTCGGTGTCGCGGCAGGCGATGGTGCCGGTGCCGCGGCCGAAGGGGGACAGCACATAGGTCGGGTAATAGACCCGGTTGCCGACGATGGCGGGGATGGCATCGACCGACTCGCCGGGGCGGCCGACCTTGTTCCAGCGCAGGACGGGGGCCTGGCGGGGGCCGGTGGCGCCAGGCAGGGCGCCGCGGCGTTCCGGACCGCCGCCCGCGGCCGTCCAGGGATGGCCGGGGCGGGGCG
>CAZKPI010000753.1:0-2682 GCA_964554555.1 uncultured bacterium | reverse complement strand
CTTCAACGCAGCAAAGACCTGGCCGATACCATCGTCCTGTCGTTGGCGCTGACGCCTCCGTCTGGCCTGTGGGCCGGCACCACCAAAGGCCTTTTCGACCCAGGCCTGACCAGATTCCTGGATGCCGATGGTCTGGTCAGCAATCAGATCACCGCCTTGGCCCTGGACGGACAGAAACGCCCCTGGATCGGGACCGACCGTGGCCTGCAATACAAGCAGGGAACGACTTTGTATGGGGTAGAAGTCGCTTCCGAGCCGTTCGACGCCTGGGTCAACCACATGGCCATCGGCCGCACCGGCTCCGGATTGCTCCCGCTGGAGCGCCGCATCGCCATCGTCCAGGGCATGTTGTCGAAGGTGCATCTCCGCCCGGCGGTCGACCCCGAGTTTGCGCAGTCTTCGGTGGCGATGTCAGGGAAGGGAACCGAAGAACATGCCGGGCGCGCCGTCGAAAAACTCCTGGAGGAAACCCTGAAGGTCCTGGAGAATACCGGCGAGGTCAAAGAGCGCCTGATCGTCGGCAGCGATCAAGGATGCTTCGCCTTCGATGTCGAAACGGCGAAAGGCGCTCAACGCCTCCTGGACCACCACGGTAGCGGCCGATGAGAATGGAGGCGTCTTCTTCGCCACCCAGTTGGGGAATATTCTTCCGGCGTCGCGCGCCTCGCACGCGTTTCAGGCGTTCAATCTCGGGCGACGGGTCAAAGCCATCATCCAGGATCTGATCGAACAGGAGCGGGATGCCGTGGTTCCTCCCGGTGCCACCGGACTGCTGACCGCCGAGGAACTGGCCGATGTGCGCACCCTGAATCCGGATGATTTTCAAGAGTGGCTGAATCAGTATGTCCAGACCCATCCCATCCGGTCGATGTGCTTCGACCGCAAGAATTGCCTGTGGATCGCCATCGAGGGCATCGGTTTGTTCCGCATCGACATGGCGATCGTCACCGCCGACCTGTTCGCCTCGGCCATCGTCCGCGAAAGGAAATATGCCGGGGGAAAACGCTGTGCCTACCTGTTGCGGTCCCAGATCACTCCCCCGCCTGCCGATTCTTCGGAAGTGGTCGCCGGGCTGGCCGCGGTCAACAACATCATGGGCGGCGATAAGGGCATCGGTGGGACGCCCAAGCGGATCTGGGTCGGCCACGCCTCCCAATTGCTGCCTGCCGACTGGCATCGTCTCGCGCCGATGCTGGGCGCCTATGCCAACCCAGGCTCGCTCCAGCAGTTCCTGGAGTTCATGCACAACGATCCTCTGATCTTCATTCCAGCGATCACTCTGGAGGATGCTCGCAAGGAATTCAACCTTCAGGTTCCCGCTGATTTCGATCGTTTGACCCAGGAACAGATCGAGGAAATCGAGAATCTGCCTTTTATGACACCTTCCGAGCTGGGTGGCCTGCCGAACCAGACTCCATCGGCCACCGCCACGCCCAAGCCGGCCAAGCCCCCCGCGCCCGCCCCTGATGGCAAAGGGAAAGAGCCCTCAGGAAAATAGCTTCACGTCCCTCACCCCCCGGCCCCGCCGGGGGGCTTTTTTTCTTTGTTTCCATCCCCCGCTCCCGTTACAAGGGGCTCCAGCACACCTGGAGCAGTGTTGGGAAGAGGGAAGTTTCCATCCACGCCCCTGCGCGGACGGGCTCAGTCGAACGGAATGGGGACCAGGCTTCCTTGCATGGTGGTGATGGTGATCTCCCGGATGCGTCGGCCGCAGGCCTCGATTGGGAAGGTCTCAGAGGCATTGGGTCCTTGGAATCTCGACAGGAAGCCGGTGGCCTCGGACAGGTGGCCGACGTCGACGTAGGCAAGGTCCCGGCCGGGAGGGAGGGGATGGTCTCCCCACCAGAAGCGCCAGTTGCCCGTGCCATGCGCTTCCATGATGCGCCCGGGCGGGAGTTCCCCGTAGAAGGCCACCAGCGCGGCGAGCGGGGCCCCCTGGCCAACGAACACGAACCGGCGGCCGGTGCGCTCGTCGAGGGCGCGCACCACCCGGCCCATGGCCGACCAGCCGTGCAGGCGGGTGGAGACGTCAGAGCGGGGGGGAAGGGGCAGGGCCAGGGTCATGGCCTGCAGGACGGCCAGAGCGGTCAGCGCGGCCGAGGGACCCAGCACCCACCGGAGGCGGGACCGCGTGTTTTCCTGCCCCAGCCACTCGGCGGTCAGGACCATGACGGTGAGGTAGGCCACCTGCGGCCAGTTGGCCTCCACTTTCGATTTCAGGCCGGTGTAGGCGAAAAAGGCCATCATCGGCAGGCCGGTCGCGGCCAGGAAGAACCGCCGCTCGTCGCCGCGGCGCCAGGCGTCGCGCAGGCTGGCCAGCCCTACGCCCCACAGGACAACGAACAGGACCGGCCCCACGGTCAGGCACTGGCCGCCCAGGAACTCGCCGGCCGTGCTCAGCAGGGTGCGCTGGCTGGCCTTGAACCCGTGGTGGAACTGGAACCGCAGGGAGGCCCAGTCGTGGGCCGCGTTCCACCAGAGCACGGGAACCGTGCCCAGCGCGGCCAGGCCCACCATCAGCCAGAACCGGCCGCTGGCCACGGTCGGCCGCAGGCGCGGGAACCCCAGCAGGGTGAGGGCGATGCCCGGCACGAAGAAGATCATGTTGTACTTCGACAGCGCGCCCAGGCCGAGGGCGAGGCCGGTGAGCACCCAGGGGGAAAAACACTGCCAGGGGTCGGG
>CAZKPI010000752.1:0-2687 GCA_964554555.1 uncultured bacterium | reverse complement strand
GGCCCGGCCCGCCCTGGCCGCCCTGCTCCGCGGCCGGGACACCCCGCCCGACCTGCTGGCCGCCGCCCTGCGGGCCGCCCTGCGGCTCGGCCTGGACGGCTTCGCCGCCGAGGCCGAACGGTGCCTGAAAGCCCCCGAAGGGAAACTGCCGGCGGCGGCCCTCGACTATCTCGGGCGGTTCGACGCCGAACGGGTCTCTTTGCTCCTGGGCCGGTTCCTGGCCTCTCCCGACCTGCGCGTGAAGACGACCGCCCTGGGCATCCTCCAGCGCTTCGACGCGGCGCGGGCCCTGTCGATCGTCGATGCCATGCTGGCGGGATCGGGGGGAACCCAGCCCGCCGCGGCCATGGCCTGCCTTGTCCGGTTCGATTTTGCCCTGGTGCGCCCCCGCCTGTTTTCCTTCCTTTCGGCCAACGGCCGGCTCGATCTCCTCCTGCAGGGTCTGGCTCTGTACCGGGCCAACCCCGACCCGGACAACCTCTATGACCTGTTCCGCCTCGAGCGGCTGGTGCCTTCGGAACAGGCCGCCGAGGTTCGGAAGACGCGCCAGGCCAACGAACGCCTCCTGCTGGAGCTGGGCCTGGCGACCGGCGAATCGCTCGGCCTCCTGACCGCCGGGTTCGAACGCCGGTATGCCGCCGAGACCGCCCGGGCCAGGGCGCCCGCCGCCCCCTACAGCCTGCGGGCCCTGCGCCCCGGGGGCCGGCCCGCCGTCGCCGACGGTTCCCCCACCGTCTGGGGAGTGTCGCCGCCGGTCCTGGCGGGGGCTGTGGCCCTCGGGGTGGCCGGGCTCGCCCTGTGGTGGGCCACCGCCGGCCCGGCGCCGGCCGCCGTTCCGGGCAAGACCCGGGCCGGCCCCGTCCTGGCCACCGCCGCCCGCGTGCAGGGGGTGGTGGAGAACTGCCAACCCGACGGCACGGTACTTCTGCAGTCGGCCTCGGGCCCGCGGTTCCTGTTACTGCCCGACGGTTCCCGGCTGGCCGGCCTGAAGGCCGGTGACCGTCTCCTGGTGACCCTGGTTCCCTTCCGGGTCACTCCCGCCGGACTCGTTCTGGCCCAGGTGCAGAGCCTGGAAAAGCAATGAAGGAGGACCCCATGTCGTCCCACCCCAGCAAGCCCGGCGGCCAGACCCCGCCCCCGTCGTTCGCCATCACCTCCCGGGAGCAGGACGGGGTTCCCATCTTCGCCTTCTCCGGATACTGCACCGCCGAAGGCGGCCGTCAGGCCGCCGCCCTGGTCGAGCAGGTCATGCAAGCTCCCCGGCGCGGCATGGTCTGGGATTTCTCCTCCTGCCGCCTGATCAACAGCCCGGGGGTGGTCGCCCTGATGGAAGTGGCTCTGCGGGTGGTCGACGACTTCCGGTGCCGCCTGGTGATCACCGGGGTCGATGCCACGCAGATCTCGGTGTTCCGCATGGCGGGCGTGTTCCCGGTGGCCGACCTGGCTCCTTCCCTCGAGGACGCTCTCCTGCAGGCGGGGAAGGAGTGACTTCAAGGGACTTCACCACAGAGACACAGAGGCACAGATCGGACAGGCCAGGGGAGAAACGGGCGAATGATCAGGGAGCCGAACCGTGGAGGCGGATTGGATCCCGGTGGTTCCGGAAAGCCCGGCCCGAAACAGGGGTCCAGGGCCTTTGGCCCTGGTGGGGTGAAGGGGCAAAGCCCCTTCGGAAGACCTTGAAGCGGATCAGGGAAAATCATGGAAAAAAAGTGGTACGGGCGGGCGGGGGGTTTCCGTAATCGGGGTGAAAACGGATCGAGGAACCCGAACGACCCGAACGACCTGAACGACCCGAGCGAAGTGATCGAATCGATGAAAGGAGCCCTCCCATGAACTTCCGGAAAGCGGCCCGCGGAACCCTCTTCCTGACCCTGATGCTGATCGTCGCCACCACCCTGACCGGCTGTGACGCCCAGAAGTTCTTCTCCACCCTGTCCACCATCCTGCAGACCGTCGTGCAAGTCGTGGGCCTGGTCTCGATGTTCGCCGCCGCCGGCGGGGGCGATGCCGTCTGCTCCCCCTGCGACTCCCCCTGCTCTCCCTGTCCCCCCTGCCCGCCCTGCTCGCCCTGCACCGTTCCCGCCCCCGACTGCGAATGACCAACGTCCCCGGAACCCAGCCGACGCCAGGGCCCGCGGATGCGGACCTGGTCGCCCAGGTCCGTGCCGGCCGGCGCGAAGGGTTCGAACCCCTCGTGCGCCGCCATGTCCCGAGCCTGCTGGGGTTCCTGCGGTACCTGGGGGTGCCCGCCGACCTGCAGGACGACCTCGTCCAGGAGACCTTCGCCCGGGCCTTCGAGCGCCTGGACCAGTATGACGTGCGCCGGCCCTTCGTTTCCTGGCTGTTGGGCATCGCCCGGAACCTGTTCTACGACCACTGCCGCAAACACCGCCGCGACCGGCGCGAGCCGCCGCCCCCCGACCCCGAGCGGGTCGAGGCGATCGAGGAGACGGTTGTGGGGAACCTCAGCGTGGAAGCCCTGCTCCATGCCCTGCCCGCCGATGCCCGCCTGCTGGTCGAACTCCGGATCTTCCGCGAACTGCCGTTCGCCGAGATCGGCGCGGTTATGGGCGCGGCCGAAGGTCCCCTGCGGGTGCGTTTCCAGCGAGTGATGGCCCGCCTGCGCCAGGCGGCCCGGGAGGTGAAAGCCCGTGAATCCTGAAACCGGCTGTTCCGAGTTTGCC
>CAZKPI010000751.1:0-2687 GCA_964554555.1 uncultured bacterium | reverse complement strand
GATCGGGACCGGCGCGGGTCATCGGGGGCGCGGCGGGCCCCGCGGCGGCGGGGCGCCGCGGCACGAGGTCGCCCAGCCGGTACACGCGCTCGGCTTCGTCACCGACGGGGAGCGTCTCCCAGCCAACCTGCCGGGCGGCGTCCGCGACCCCGCTGTCGAAAACGACGGGGCAGTCGGGAAAGGCCTTGGTGCGGGCCTCGAGGGCGGCGGCCCTCTGCATGGCGGGGCCGGTGACCGCATAGTCGAGGCGGGTCTCGGGACTGCCGATGCCGCCCGCCAGGAGCGGTCCCTCGGCCAGGCCGATGCCGATCCGGTAGGGGAACTCCCCGGCCGTCTGCCGTTCCCGGTTCAGGGCGGCCAGCTGGCCCAGCATCGCCACCGCGGCCGCCAGAGCCATCCCGGCGGGCGAATCCCCGCCCGGCGTCTGCTCGAAGACGGCCATGATGGCATCGCCGACGAACTTGTACAGACGGCCGCCCGCCCGGGCGATGACGGCGGACATGGTGGAATAATGCCGGTTCAGCAGGGTGATGACCTGGTCAGGCGGGTTCCCTTCGCAGATGGGGGTGAAATCCCGGATGTCGGAAACCAGGACCACCCCGTGCAGGGAGCGGGCCTGCATCACGCTCTGCAGAGTCTTCCCGGCGACGATGGCATCCATGGCCTGGGCCGAGATCAGGGCGGTGAGACGCTCCCGCTCCTGCAGTCCCTTCCGCATCCGGCCGAAGGCGCGGGTCAGGGTGCCCAGCTCGTCCCACCGGGCGGTGACCAGGACCCCGGACAAATCGCCCCCCGCGATCCGTTCCAGGCCCTGTTTCAGGTCGAGGACCGGGTCGATGAACCGCCGGTAGACCAGGGCCCCGAACAGCAGGACTCCGCCGAGGGTGGCCAAAAATCCGCCTGCCACCAGGGCCATGCCGATCGAGTCCCGGCGGTCGATCTCGTCGTGCCCGCACCCGGCGGTCAATACCAGGTTGGGAAAACGACTGGAAGGGATGGCCACGAGGGTGGCGCCCTGGCCGGTCCGCACCAGCGTGCCGTGGCGGGCGAGGGCCAGACCGGCCACGCCGCGCAGGGCCTCGACCTGGTCGGCCGGCACGTGCCGGTCCTGGCGAACCGCTTCGCCCAGACCCTCCGGCGTGGCCTCGAACACGGTCAGCCAGGCTTCCGGCTGCTGCAGGGCCAGGGTGTCGGCCGACTGCCGCAGGACCATCCCGTCGGTGTCGGCGCTGGTCCAGGCGATGAGAAGGACATACCGCTCCACCCCGTCCACCGCCAGGTATTCGTGCAGGTGATGGGCCTGCAGGCGGCCGAGAGTGAACCGGAAGAGGGTGGCGCGGGTCTGCTCCATCTGCTGGGCGGCGGTGATGTTCATGGTGGCCCCGTATGCATCGATCAGGGCCTTGTCCTCCTCGGCGATCCGGGCGGGGGGGAGCTTTTCCTCCCCGCCGAGGGCGGCGGCCGCCTTGGCGCGCAGGTTGCTGACGGTGGCGGCCCGGAAGAACCGGAACGAATGCTCGAGGCTTTCCCTGATCGGCGAGGGGGAGAACCATGCCGTCTCCCGGTTCTCGAGGTCATACAGGCCGATGTAGCTGAGGGGAAGGGGCCGGGCGAGGCGCTGGAAGTACTGGCGGACGGCCTCGAGGATGCGGGGGTCGCCGGGGGGGGAGGCCCCCACCAGGTCGCGGAAGGAGGCGTCGGCGCAAAGGCCGCGGAAGGCCTTTTCGTAATCCCCTTCCATCTGCTGTTTGCCGGAATCGAAGACGGCGAGGCCGGCCTGCAGGCGGGTGGCCAGCTGGTCGAGGGCGGCCTGCCGGTTTTCGCGGAGCCAGGCGAGGGCGGAGACCCCGAACAGGGTGGTGGGCAGGGCGGCCGCGCCCAGGTAGAGCAGGAGGAACCGCGCGGCCAGGGTGAGCCCGGGCCAGTGGCCGAGCAGGAGGCCCCGGCCCAGGATCACCAGGCCGGCGCTCCCCCACCCGGTCACCAGCGCCACCAGCCAGGCTGGCAGGGGGGGAAGGCGGGGTTCGGGGAGCACCACGACGGCGATGTGGGCGGCGTCGGTGATGCCCGCGGTGAACACCCGACTGCGGCCGAGCCGGACATTCCAGGGCAGGCCGTTCGCCAGCCAGTCGTGCAGACGCTCCCGCAGGGCCCCCAGCCTTCCCCGCCAGGCCCGGAAGCGAGGGGACCGGCGCAGTGCGGGGTCCAGCACGTCCCCCGCCCCGCTCGGCGAAACCCGCAGGAACCCCCTGCGGGCCCGCCTTCCCCCAGCGGGGGGCTGGCCGGCCAAGGCGGCCCGGAAGGCGGTCTCCTCGGCCCCCGGCCCGATGGGCACGAGGCAGATGAAGCCGGTCAGCGGCTGGCCCGGATCCTGGGCGAAATCCCACAACAGCCAGTGGGGCCGGCGGGCGAAGAGGACGGGGGTGGGCACTCCGCGCTGGGTCTGGGCCAGCGGGCCGGCGGGGGTGCCGGTGCCGAACAGGTGCTCGATGACCTTGGGGCTGAGGCGGTCGCCTTTCCAGCGCGCGTCGCGGCCGAGATGGCGGTCGACCAGGTAGCGGAACAGCCCGGCCACTGCCCGGTGACTGACGGCGGTGGGGGTCGAGGAGGCCGCGAGCACGACCGGGTCCCGGGCGGCGGGCCGGGCAGGCGCCACCCGGTCGGGGTCCGCGTCACCGGCCGCCGGC
>CAZKPI010000750.1:831-2688 GCA_964554555.1 uncultured bacterium | reverse complement strand
GGCTGTTGAGCAGGTCGACGATCTCCTCCGGCGGGTGGGTCTCCGACATGCTGGTGAAGCCCCGCAGGTCGGAAACCAGCACCACACCCTCGTCCATCCGCGGCCCCAGCCCGTCCACCCCCGCCTCCTGCCGGACCCGGGCATCGAGCGTTCCCGACACGAACCTGGCCAGGTCCCGCCGGCGCCGCAGGCCCCGGATCATCTGGTCGAACTGGCCGGCCAGTTCCCCCAGTTCGTCGGCCCGGGCCAGCCGCAGTTCTGTCTCCAGGTTCCCTGCCGCCACTCCGGCCAGCACGGATTGCATCCTCCCCAGCGGCTGGAGCAGATGCTCCCCCACGAGGCCGCCCACCCATCCGATCAGAAGCAGAAGGGCGGCAAAGGCGGCCCACAGGCCGGTCCGGGCCTGGGCATGCCGCTCCAGGATGGGACCCAGGGCGAACTCCCCGCCGAGCAGGTAGGCCCCTGACCGGTCAGCCCGCCGGATCAGCCACCAGCGGCCGGGGTCACGACCCTCCGGTTCCCCGCCCGCCGCCCCGGCTTCGGCAAACCGCGCCAGCCACCGCCGCCCCGGCCCGGTCCGCCAGAACCCGGAGGCGGCATGCGGCACCAGAGGACGCACGCCGCCCGGCACCTTCTGCGCGACGAAGAAGCGGTCGTCAGGGTGCGCCAGGCCCAGCTGGTGGGCCCCCTGCCGCAGAAGGGATTCCAGCAGGGGTGAGGCATCCACCCGGCAATACAGATACCGCGTGGGCCGGCCATCAGCGCCGAGCAGGTCGGTCGACCGGAAGAACCGCTCGCGCGGCGACAACTGCCACATCTCTCCCCGCTGTTTGCAGGCCAGGTAGATGGAGGACATCTGCGAAAAACCGCTTTTCATGGTGGCTTCCATGTCCCGCTGGACCGTGGTCAGCTGGAACTCCCGAAAGGAATCCGAGGCGGTGAGCCAGTAGATGTCATGCACCCCCTTGGTCGCCGCGGCGATCCCCGCCTCGGCCATCAGCCCCTCGCCGCGGCCGGCCCCGGGCCGGACATGATCGCGGCCGACCATGCGCACCGGGAAGACGGTCAGCCGGTCGAGGCGGGAATGAAAGGCCGGATACAGGCGAAAAGCCAGGCTCGCCACCCTGGCCCACCCCCGGGGGTCCTCCCCCAGCAGACTTTCCCGCACCGCGCGCCGGTCGAGCAAGGCGTTGCCGGCGGCCCGGAAGTCCCGCAGGGCCTGGCCTCCCAGGCGATCGAGCCGCGTCAGGGCGGCCGCCCCTTCCTCCCTCACCCGGCCCAGGTCGCGATCCAGGCTGGTCTCGATCCGCAGAAGGCCAAGCGCCAGGAAGATGCCCAGGGGGAGCCCACCCAGGAGCATGAACAGGCCGCTGAAGGAGACCCGCATGGGCACCCGCCAGGGTCGGCCGCGGACCAGCACGGTCAGCCCGAGCGACAGCCACCCCCCGGCGAACAGCAACCCCGCCCCGAGTCCCTGGCGATGCCTCTCCAGGAATGACTCTGCGGACCGTGGGGAGATCATCCAGACCTCCCACGGACGGTCGGGGTGGAGGCAGGCCCGGAAGAACCGCCGCCCGCCGGCCAGGAAGACCTGCTCCAGGGGCAGGCCGTCGATCCCTCGGGGAGACAGACTTCCCAGAACGCGGCCCCAGCCTGGCAGGTCCGGAGGGATCCCCCGGGATCTGGGCACCACGACCCGACCCGGGCGGAATCTCGCCGACAAGGGGACGAGCAGGGGCAGGTGGGATCTCCCGAGCCGCACCGCCTCCTGGTCCAGGCTGGTCCGGATCGAGCGGAACCCTGAACGGGAGCGGCGGCGGAAGACGAACAGATACGCCCCGACCGGCCGGCCGCGCA
>CAZKPI010000750.1:0-731 GCA_964554555.1 uncultured bacterium | reverse complement strand
CGGGGGAACGACGTTGGGGGGGCTCGGGCCGCGCGGCGGGGCCCCCCCCGCCGCCCGCCAGGACCGTGAACTCCTCGAGCACCCGGCTCACCAGCCGGGCCTGGCCAGGGGGGGTGCCCGGCCAGGGAAGGGGGATCCAGCCCCCACCCGTCGTCCGCGCCGCCAGGAACACCCCGGCTCGCGACCGCCACACCAGCGGATCAAAGGAACGCCGGGCGGCCCGCTCCACCAGGCGGGCCGACCAGACCCGCGCCCCGCGCCGGGACACGGCGGCTTCGAGGCGGCGCTGGAAGCGGTTCGACATCCGGTCGATCCAGTCCTCCAGGCGCTGTCCGGCGCGGATCCGGCCCACCGCCCGCCGGGCCGTCTCTTCCCACGCGGCCGCCTCCTGCTCCTGATCCAGACGACGGCGGCCGTCCAGGAAGGCCCCGGCCACCAGCAGGGCGACGAGGCTCAGCACGAAGGGAATCGACAGCGGCCCGAGCAGGCGGAGCCGCCTGCTCAGGGCAAGGGTTTCAGAACACGATCGGTCGGGCATGCTGGTCGGAGGTGACTTGGTCAGCGGGCTGTGGGATGACGTCCTGGACACACCATACCGCGACGGGAGGGTTTTTCCAATCGTTCCCTGCCGGGGCCCCCGGGAGACCGGGCCGCTCCGCCGCGCGCCCCCCGTACCCGCCATCGCCTGGCGAACCGCCCCGATCCGGTAGCCCAGGGCAAACGCCCACCTG
>CAZKPI010000749.1:522-2692 GCA_964554555.1 uncultured bacterium | reverse complement strand
CATGCGATAGGCGGGCGCGGCCTTCGCCCCGAAGATGAAGGTGCGCGGGGTCAGGTAGCCGGCCTGGCCGGTTTTGATCCTGTTGTACAAGGTGATGATGTGGAGGACATTCAGCAGTTGCCGCTTGTACTCATGCAGGCGCTTGATCTGACAGTCGAAGATCGAGTCGGGGTTGACGTCGATGCCGGTCAGCCGCTTCACCAGGGCGGCCAGATCGCGTTTGTTGGCCGCCTTGACCTCGCGGAACTGCCGGCGGAACCCGGCGTCGTCAGCGAGGGGAACCAGTTTCGCCAGGTCGTCCAGGTGGGTCACGAACCGCCCGCCGATCCGGCTCTCGATCAGGTCGGCCAGCCGGGGGTTGCACAGCTTGAGCCAGCGGCGCTGGGTGACGCCGTTGGTCTTGTTGGTGAATTTTTCCGGCCAGAGGCGGTAAAAGTCGCGGAAGGTCCTGGTCTTCAGGATCTCGCTGTGCAGTTTGGCCACGCCGTTCACCGAGTGACTGCCGACCATGGCCAGGTGGGCCATGCGCACCGACTTGACCGCCCCCTCCTCGATGATCGACACCTTCGCAGGCAGTTCGGGCTCGCCGGGGAACCGGGCCCGCACCTCATCGAGGAAGCGGCGGTTGATCTCGTAGATGATCTCCAGGTGACGCGGCAGGAGCCGCTCGAACATGGCCACCGGCCATTTTTCCAGGGCTTCGGGCAGGATGGTGTGGTTGGTATAGCCAAAGGTGCGGGTGCAGACGTCAAAGGCGTCCTCCCAGGGGAACTGGTGAACGTCGACGAGCAGGCGCATGAGTTCGGCCACGGCCAGTGCCGGATGGGTGTCGTTCAGCTGGATGGCGACCTTGTCGGGAAGCCGCCGCAGGTCGGGATTCTTGATCCGGAAACGGCGGATGATGTCCTCGAGGGTGGCGGCGACGAAGAAGTACTCCTGCTTGAGGCGGAGTTCCTTGCCCGCCTGGCGCTCGTCGGCCGGGTAGAGCACCTTGGAGATGTTCTCGTCCAGGATTTTCGCCTCGACAGCGCTCATGTAGTCGCCTTCGTTGAAATGGCGGAGCGAGAACTCGTTGAGGGTGCGCGCCGACCACAGCCGCATGGTGTTGACGGTGCCGTTGCGATAGCCCGGCACCGGCGTGTCGTAGGGAACGGCCACGACCTGGTCGGCGGGCACCCACCGGCAGACCAGCCGGCCCTGCTCGTCGCGGTCGTGCTCCACGTGCCCGCCGAACCCGACGGGGTAGCTGAACTCGGGACGGACGATCTCCCAGGGATTGCCGTAACGCAGCCAGTGATCGGGTTTCTCGACCTGGAACCCATTCTCGAATTTCTGTTCGAAGATGCCGTATTCGTAGCGGATGCCGTAGCCGTCGGCCGGGAGACCGAGGGAAGCCATCGAGTCGAGGAAGCAGGCGGCCAGGCGGCCAAGCCCCCCGTTGCCCAGGCCGGCGTCCGGTTCCAGTTCGCGGAGATCCTCAAGGTTGTAGCCCAATTCGGACAGGGCCTGGGCGGCCTCGCCGGTGATGCCCAGGTTGACCAGACTGTTGCCGAGGGTGCGCCCCATCAGGTATTCGAGCGAGAGGTAGTAGACGCGCTTGACGTTCTCCTCGTAGTAGGTGTTCATCGTGTCGTTCCAGCGCTCCATCAGACGGTCGCGGATGGAAAGAGCCATGCACTGGTAGAGGTCGTGGCTGGTGGCGATGTAGCGGTTCTTGGCCTGGGAATACTCCAGATGGTTGGCGAACGACCGCTGTAACGAGGGAACGTCGTTCTGGAGGTAGGTGTCCTCCATCAGCCCCCAGAGTTTCTGGTGGGCTTCCATCCGGTGGGCGGGCTGGCTCCCCTGGGGCCGGGGAATCTTGGCCATGGCGGTGGCGGTCGCTTTCTTCTTCTCTTTCACGGTGGACAACTCCTTCCTGGAAATTCGGAAAAAACCAGAGTTGGGATCCTTCTCCGCTACCACCATACCACAACCCCCAACCGCCTCTTCCGCAGGTCGGACGTACCCGGGAAATCCTGTCCCCACGCGTTTTCGGGAA
Organism: uncultured bacterium; assembly: GCA_964554555.1. Lineage (GTDB taxonomy): Bacteria > Muiribacteriota > Ozemobacteria > Ozemobacterales > Ozemobacteraceae > Ozemobacter. Next base: position 651 of record CAZKPI010000749.1, on the reverse strand, counting down.
GGAATGGACATCCCCGACCCCCGGCCGGACGAACCGGCCGGGGGTCGGGGATGAACCGGGAACCGCCGGGGGAGGCTTCCTCCCCGCGGGGGGCTATCGGACGCGGCGCAGGACGCTGACGCAGTTGGT
>CAZKPI010000749.1:0-512 GCA_964554555.1 uncultured bacterium | reverse complement strand
GCCGAACCGCCGACGTTGAAGGTGACGCCGACCGTGGGCTTCTTCTTCGGGGCGAGCCCGATGGGCTCGCCGATCAGCTGTTTGTAGACCAGGGCATGCATCGAAGCCCCGGTGGCGCCGACCGGGTGGCCCTTGGCCTTCAGGCCGCCGGACAGGTTGACACAGACCTTGTCGTCGGCGGTGAACCGGCCGGCCGCGTAGTCGGCCCCGGCCTTCCCGTCGGCCGAGAGGCCGAGCGCCTCGGTGGTGAGGAGCTGGTTGATGGTGAAACAGTCGTGCACTTCGGCCAGGTCGACGTCGGCGACGGAGATCCCGGCTTCGGCGTAGGCCTTGCGGACGGCGTCCTTGCCGGCTTCGAGCACGTGCTTGTTGGGCCGGCGCGAGAGGGGCAGGTATTCGGCGGAATGGCCGATGCCGGCGATCTCGACGACGCGGTCGCGGGAGCGGGCATGCCTGGTGGCGGTGAGGACGACGGCCGCGGCGCCGTCGGAGACGAGCGAGCAGTCGTGGAG
>CAZKPI010000748.1:0-2707 GCA_964554555.1 uncultured bacterium | reverse complement strand
CCAGGCCAGAACCCGGTCGATGGTGGCGGCGGGGGTCGGGGCCAGGCGGGCCTGCACCGCGGGGATCATGGTCTCCAGGCCGATCTGCTCACCCCCGGCCTCGGCCTCGATGAGGCCGTCGGAGTAGGCGAACAGCTGGTCGCCGGGGGCGAAGGCGATGGTGAAGGGCTGGAAGAGAGCCCGGCTCCAACTGCCCAGCGGCATCGAGGACCCTTCCAGGATCTCGGCGGCCCCTCCGTGCCGGAAGACGACGGGGTAGTTGTGGCCGGCGTTGACGCAGTCGAGCACGCGGCGGGCGGGGTCGAGCAGGCCCAGCAGGCAGGTCATCATGCGGCGCCGGGCCATGGTGCGCAGAAGGATGCGATGCAGGGGCTGGATGAACTGCACCGGGTCGGCGGCAGGCCCGACCTCCCGGGCGATGGCCGCCTTGGCCATCGCCATGATCAGGGCGGCCGGCACCCCGTGACCGGTCACGTCGCCGACCAGCACCAACAGCCGCCGGTCGGGCAGAACCTGCAGGTCGAAATAGTCCCCCGAGAGGGTGCCGGCGGGCAGGGTGCGGCCCTCGACCCGGAATTCCCCGCAGGTGATCCCCCGGTCCGGGAACAGGCTTTCCTGCACGATGCGGCCGACCTCGAGATCGGACAGGCCGGCCATGACGTGATTGAAGGCGGCGGCCAGGGCGGCCAGCTCGTCGCCGCCGGAGACCGGCAACCGGACCTGGAAATCGCGGCGCTTGATCGCCTCCACGCCGCCGGCCAGGTCAGCGATGGGCGTGAGGAACCGCCGCCCGAGGTCGAGACCGAGGAAGGTGCCGATCCCCGCGCACAGCAGGGTGAATCCCAGCAGGCGGCCGCGGACCCGCTCCAGCTCAGCCCGGATCGGGGCGTCATCCAGGAAGGCGACCAGCGTAATGCCGCCCAGGCCGCCCAGCCGCCGGGCGATGGCCAGGTAGCGGCGGCCGCCCCACCGGAACCAGTCCCGCCAGGCGACCTGCCCGGCCTGGGTGATGTTGACCAGGGGGGTCAGGCGAGCCCTGAAGGGAAGCGGCTGGACGGCGACCGACTCGTTCCGGCTGGGCAGGGCCGCGAAGAACCCCAGGTCGGGGGCATGGCGCCGCAAGGCCCGCAGTGACCGGCGCAGAAAGGCCTGCTCGAACTCGCCGCGCTGCCAGTGGAGCGCCAGGATGTACCGGAACCGTTCCTGGTCGCGGTGGATGGGCAGGAAGAAGGCCCAGCTCTGCTGAACCTCCCGGGACATGCTCAGGATGGTGCCGACCGATTCCGCGACCTGGGCAATGGGATCGGCCAGCCCGCTGATGGCTTCCATCACGAATCCGGCCGAGGGCCCGCCGTCCTCGTCCTCGCGGCGGTTGATCCGGTCGAGGACACCCTTGATCAGCAGGCCCAGGAACCGCTGGTTGTTTTTGTCCCCGTAGCGCCCGGCGCCACCGGACTCCCACAGGAATCCCCCCCGGGAATCGATCACCGCCCCGCTGAAGATCTCCAGCCGATCGATCACGCCGCGCACCCGGCGGACAGCGGCATCCCGTTCGGCCGGGGTGCCGAAGCGAAGGCCCCGCAGTCTCGCGCTCATGAACCGTTCCAGGAGGGCCTTCCGCTCGAGGAACCGCCGGTCGAGTTCAACCAGTATCCGGTCGGCCCGGTCGAGAGCCTCGGTGGTCCGGCGGGTCCGCAGGTCACGCAGGTAGTCACGACCGGCCACCTGGATGACCAGCAACGGCAGGCCGACCGCAAAGATGAACAGGAGCAGGAGCCGCCACCGCAGGGGAAGGACACTTTGACGCCAGGCGGCCCCCAGCAGGAGCACCACCACCAGCCCGGCCAGGGACCGGAGGAACAGCCGCCGGCGCGCCAGGGAAGGGGAGGGAGGGCGAAGCCCGCCCGCCCAGATCCGGCCGGTGCCGGTCACGGCATACACGCTGAACAGGCGGCCGCCGTCAGTGAAATGGCGCCACCCGGTCTCGGCCATCCCGCCGGGCTCCCCTTCCCCAGCGCCTTCCATGGCGGGCGAAGGAGGAAGGCGGCCGGCGGCCAGGTCATAGACCCCCGCCTGCACCCCCTGCCGCTCAAGGCGGGGGGCCAGCCGGCGCAGGGTGTCACCGAGGGCGACGATGCCCCAATCGGGAGTCTCATGGACATAGGCCAGGACGAACGCCGGCCGCATCGACAGGGGAAGAAAGTAGCGGCGGTCACTGCCGGCCCCGGCAGATCGCAGAATCCGGCGGTTGGTGACCAGCATGTCCCGGCCGGCACAGGGACCGATGAACCGCAGGGTGCCCGTCGCCAGGCGGGCAAAGGTCTCCTGTTCGGACAGGTGTTCCTGCCGGAACCCGCGGATGACGTGGGCCAGGTTGCGCAGGGCGGCGAGATCCTCGGTGGGGTCGGAAAACGGCAGAAGACGGCCCGCCGGCCAGTCGATGGCCTGGAACTCGAACTGGCCGGGGAACAGGCGGCGCAGACGGTCGAGTTCGGCTTGCAGGCGGGCGGCCCCGTCACGGGCCCGGCCGGCCCGCCGGGCCGCCTCGTTCAGCTGATCGAACAGGTAGACTTCGGTGTCGGACCGGTCGAGCAAGCCCAGGATGACATCGTCGAGCCGCTTGAATCCGTCGGCCAGCTCTTCCTGTTCCCGGGCCTCCCATTCCCGCTCCAGCCCGGTGACCAGGCCCAGGCCCGGCACCACGAAG
>CAZKPI010000747.1:0-2710 GCA_964554555.1 uncultured bacterium | reverse complement strand
CGGGCCCGGCGGGAGGGGCCCCGGCCGGCTCGGCAAACCCGGACAAGGCCATGGTCAGCACCAGGACGGACGCCAGGAGCAGGGTCCGGGGAGAAACTCGTCGCAACATGTCTTTCCCTCCTATGGAATGATTCGGATGCCCAAGGGCCTACGGCGGGCCGCCTCCACTCCAATATGCCTCACTCCGCTGGAAAGTGCCAGTCAAAGAGACGTAAGAAGCGTAAAGGGGGAAAGGCCGTCCCCGGGCCGGCCTCCAGGCGCGACCCGGGGCCCGGCGGGGATCACTCCTGCTCCAGCCGCCCTCCGTGGAAGCGGAAACAGGTGCCGTCCCCTTCGCTCTCGCCGCTCACCGAACCGTCGGGTTGCCACCGGCCGCGATGGGGCGGGTGACCAGGGCGGGCCAGGGTCAGGTTGCCGGCCTCGTCTTCGCTGATCGTCCAGGTGCGGCCGTTAGCGGTGTTCACCAGGGTGAGCCGGGAATCCTCGCCCCAGGAGAAGGTCCAGGTCGCCCCGTTCACGGTCAGTTCGCCCGAGGAGCCCGCCGCCGCCGGGGGGACGATGGTCAGGACGGTCTGATCCGCCCGCAGGATCTTGACGCTGCCATCCTCCATTCTTTCCAGGTGGCAGGTCTCGGAGCCGATGTGCAGGCGGGCGGCCCCGCTGCCAAGATCCTCCATCCGCATCTCGCAGGTTCCTTCCCCGCCGCGCACCCGCCATTCCCCGCCCTGCCGGCCCCCGTGGAACCGGTGCCCGCGCATCTCGAAAGGCGGCAGATCGGTGGGGGAGGCGCCGGAGAACTCATCCGTCGTTCCCGTGGGCGCCGGCTCGTCCACGGTGGCGCCCAGGACCGACGCCCCCACGGTGGGGGCCGCCTCGGCTGCCAGGATCCGGGATGCGATCAGGGCCGATTCGATGGCGGCGAGGTCGGTGGCATCCAGGGCGGTCGTTCCGGTGTCGGCCGCGTTGCTGGCCGCCTTCAGCCCGCCAAGGCCCGCCGAACCGCCACACCCGGCGACGCCGATCGCCAATGCGCACAGGAAGGTCCCCATCATCAACCGCTGCAACCTGGTCATCCGATCATCTCCCGAAAGGGCCCGAGGCCCCGTTTGCCGGCGCCGGCAAAATTCCGGTGCCGTTCCCTTTCCTCATCGGTTCGCCCCGTGCCCGACCCGCGTCAAGAAACCTGAAGACAGGGGGTGGCAGGGTTTCCGCCCATGGGTTCGGGAGGGCGATGGCCGCGGCGTTCCCCCGGAAGGTCAGATGAGGCCCGGGTTGGCGAACGCATCCGCCCGTGAGGGAGGCCGAGGAATGTCGGGCGGCCCGGTCTGGCCGACCGACCAGCGGGTCGACCCCGAGGGGGAAATCATGTACCATGGAGGCAAACGTGGTACAGGAATAGGAAAGCCAACCTCTGGAGACCCCTGCATGTCATTGATCCTGAAACTGACGTTCTGTTTTTGCCTGCTCCCGGCGGCCTGGGCGATGGCCGCCCCCGCCCCGGCACGGAGTTCCGGCGGCCGGCAGGCGACGCGCGCCGCCCCGGTGACGAACCCGGCTCCGACCGTCGTCCACCGGAAGGTGCTGGAGCGGTTCCTGCGGTATGCCGCCATCGACACCGCCTCGGACAGCGAAGCCAAGGCCCTGCCGACCAGCGAGGGCCAGCGCCGGTTCGCCGACCTCCTGGTGGGGGAACTGCAGGGGCTGGGCCTCGACCATTGCGGCGTCAGCCCCAACGGCTGTGTCTTCGCCACGCTTCCCGCGACGCCCGGGTTCAAAGGGAAGGGGATTCCCGTGCTCGGCTTCATTTGCCATCTCGACACCGCTCCCCTGCTGGGGCCGGGGCCAATCCGGCCGGTGGTCCATCGCCGGTACGGCGGAGGCGACCTGGTTCTGCCGGGTGACCGGTCGCAGGTCATCCGGGTGAAGGAACATCCACGGCTGGCAGAGAAGAAGGGGAGCGACATCGTGACCTCCGACGGCACGACGATCCTGGGCGCCGACGACAAGGCCGGCATCGCCGAGGTGATGACCGCCCTGGAGATCCTGCGGGAGCACCCGTTCCCGCACGGGCAGATCGAGATCGCCTTCACTCCCGACGAGGAGACCGGCCGGGGCATGGACGGCTTCGACGGCAAGGGCTGGGCGGCCAATTTCGCCTTCACCATCGACGGCGAGCAACTGGGCGAGATGAACGACGAGACGTTCAACGCCGCCTCGGCGAAGGTGACCTTCCTCGGCCGGAACTGCCATCCCGGCTCGGCCAAGGGGGTCATGGTCAACGCCCTCTATGCCGCGGGAAGGTTCCTCGAGGCCCTGCCGGCCGATCAGCGGCCGGAGGCGGTCGAGGGGCGGGCGGGCTACCAGCACCCCTGCGCGGTCAACGGGGAGGAGGAGGCGGTGACCGTCCAGCTCATCCTGCGCGACTTCTCCCTGAGCGGGCTGAAGGCGCGGGAAAAGCTGGTGCGGGCCCTGGCCAACCGCATCGCGCGGGGCCTTCCCGGGGTGCGGGCCGAGGTCGTGATCACCGAAAGCTATCGCAACATGAAGCCGGTCATCGACCGGTATCCGTTTTTGATTGCGGCCGCGGAGCAGGCGATGCGGGAGGCCGGGGTCACCCCGGTGCGCCTGCCCATCCGCGGCGGCACCGACGGGGCGAGGCTGTCCTACCAGGGGGTGCCCTGCCCCAACCTGTTCTCGGGGGCCGAGAATG
>CAZKPI010000746.1:0-2711 GCA_964554555.1 uncultured bacterium | reverse complement strand
ACGCCCGGAACGACAGCCAGGAACGCTCCCGCCAAAAGAACCGCCAGAACTCGCTCCGACTGCCAAACATCTCCGGAAACGACAGGGTCGCCGCCTCGAGCATGATCGGCGTTCCCTCGGCGACGTCGGCCTTCTTCATGGCCTCGACCATCGACGGGACCGACAGGGTCTCCAGGCCGACCGTATCCGCGATCTCGGCCAGAATGGCGGCCACGGCGTCCCGGTTGCCGTTGCCGGTCGCCTCCACCAGGATCCCGCAGAGGTCGGCATACCGGCGGTAGACGTCCCCCAGCACCAGCGTGGGCGAGGGGTTGGTCCGGTTCCCGAACAGGTGCAGGACGGAGGAGAACAACCGCGGGTCGCAGGCCTGGACCGGCTCGGGGATGGACACGCCGAGAACCCCGTCCTGGGCCAGCCCCTGCCCGAAATCATCGGTCGTGAAAAACCCGGAAATGGTGTGCTTCAGACAATACGCGAACTCCGGCGCAAAAGGCGGGGTCGGATTGGACGTCTGGGGGATCCGCTTCAGATCCTCGTCGGCGAAGGAGGCGCTGAAGAACGCGGGCGGCGAGAGGTGGAAATACCCGGGAATCAGCAGGGAACTCCGCAGGGGGAAGAAATGGAACAGCTCACCGTAGGCCTCGCTGTTGCCGCTGGTGAGGTTCAGGTTGACCCGCCCGCCCCCGAGATAGATGAACCCGCGCAGGCGGTAGTTCTCCGGGGCATCCCCCTCGGCCGCCCCTTCGTCCAGGGCGCCGCCGTTCTTGAGGACGAGGGGAAGACACTTGGGGGCCATCGACCGGTCGTCGGGCAGGCCGTTGATGTCGCAGGGGAAGGCGTTGAACGCTTCCGGGTTGGTGCCAACATCCCGCACGTACAGCGTGAACTTGCCCAGGATGCCCGGCATGAGATGGGCGATGCGCACTTCCCGCTTCTCCTCAAGGGTGGTCGTACTGCCTCCCTGGATGCAGGTCGTTCGCAGGGCCAGCACGATGTTCCGTTCAACGGGATCAACCCCGCCCGTGGTCGGCGTGGTGGTCCGGTTCAGCGGTTCGATGCGGTCCACCCTGACGTCGAGGGCGGTCACCTGGGCCTCCCGGAGCGAGGCGGCCATGTCGGTGAGCGGGGAAAGGTCGAAGGTGATGGCCGTGCCGGTGGCCAGGGTCGGCGAGCAGAGCACCTGGAAGATACTCGAGGCGGGGTCCTGGATCTCCTCGGCGATCGTGCCGATGGCGAACGCGATGGCCGACCGGGCCAGGAAATTCGTCGCCTGGATCTCGCCCAGACGACGGGTGCGTCTGAGTTGTTCGGTTGAATACCAGTGGACCGAAAGGGCCAGAAGGCTGATCACCGCCAGGGCACTCATCAGGATGTACAGGGAAAAACCCCGGCGCTCCGACGGCGCCCGGCACCCCGCCCTGGCCGTCATCCCTCGCTCATCTCCCCTGGGTCCCCCCCCCCCGCGCTGAGTCAGCTCCGGTCAGAAGGGGAATTGCCCGAAGATGCCCCACTTCTCGAGTTGGACTCTCATCTGGTTCATCTTCTTGGCCGCATACCAGTCTTTCTGTTCCGTCAACCGGAACCGCAGGAGTTCGCGAATGTCCTGCAGGAGACCGATGAAGGCCTGCCGCTCGGCCGGCGTACAGCCGTCCATCTTTTTCAGGAGTTCGTCGAAGGTCTTGAAGACGTTCTGGTCGACCTCCCGCTTGACCCGCGTGAAGATGCGCCCCCCGTAGCCCGCCAGTTTTTCCCGGGCGACCGGGTCCTGCGGATTCTGCCGCAACCGTTCGTGATGCTTGACCATCTGCTTCAGGAAGACTTCGATGGGAAGGTCGACCGCGAGGTAGTACACCGCCGTCCTGGCAAGCGTGGAGACCAGCTTGCTTCCCAGGTAGGCCCCAACCACCCCACCCGCCCCCGGCACCAGGAAGTTCCCCACCACCGCGCCGGCGGACGCCCCCGCGAAGCTGGCCACCCCCTTGCCGACACTCTTGAGCACCGTCAGCACGAAAAAGTGCAAAACCCCGCCGTTGTGCATCGACCTCTGCAATACCTCCCGCAGGGCCTGTCGGCGGGGGGCCGACACGTTGCTGAGCACTTCCGCCGTGATGATCGACAGGTAGTCGAGCGAGAACTTGGCGCAGGTGTCGGAAATGGCCTGCCCCAACAGCTCGTGGTTCAGCCCCTTCCAGAACTCGATCATCACGTTTCCGGCGGCCGAAAAAGCGGCGGCCCCGACCAGGTGCGGAATGCTCTTGGCCAGGTCGTAGAGGATCTTGTCGAAGAACACCACCAGGTTCCCCTGGTAGTCGAATCTGACCCCGCTGTCATCCTGCGTGATGCGGCTGATGGTCAGGTCGTAGGCGATATCGCCGTCGGAGGTGAGGTACATCTCCTCGCGTTTGATCTTCCCCGGCCATTTCCCGGTGAACCGCAGTTTCCCGGCGAACTCGACGAAGACCCGCCGGAGTTCCGGGTCGTAGAAATGCGTCTTGATCTGGATCTGGACCAGCCCACGGCCGTTCAGCCAGGCGGCCAGTTTGTCCAGGCGGTCCTGAAAATGGGTGGAGGCGGTCCGGCACAACTCGTCGGTCTTGCGGGAGAGGAGGTTCCCCTCGACGGTCTCCCGGGCCGGGGCCTGGCCAAACCCAGGTTGGGCGACGAACAGGCTGGCGACCATGACCAGCAGAAGGGGCCACATCCAAGCCCGA
>CAZKPI010000745.1:0-2717 GCA_964554555.1 uncultured bacterium | reverse complement strand
CGGAACCCGGACCCCCGCCGGCTGGCCCGGCGGCTCGGCCGCGGCGCGCTCCGTCCGGCCGCCGTCGTGCAGGGCGCGGCAGAGCGGCTCGGCCCAGTCGAACAGCCCGTCCAGCAGGGCGGGCAGGAACGACGGGCTCCACAACGAGATCAGCCGCAGGTCAGGGGCCCGCAGAAGGCACAGCAGGGTCTGGAAGCGGAAGGAGGCCAGGTCGGGAGCCAGGCGCAGACAGTCGGGCACCGCGAGCAGGCGGCCGATCAGCCGGGCGGCCAGGCCCCCGAAGTATTCCGCGTCGCCGGCAAACCCGACGGGAATGCCGCCCGCCGTGCGCTCGCCGGGGCGGGTCAGCGGGGTGACGACCCAGTAGGCCGGCCCCCCCCACAGCCCGGGGCGGCGCAGGTAGAGGTCGGCCATCCAGGGGTGCAGACAGCGGTTGAACGCCTCCTGCAGGCCCGTCGTGTAGGGAATCAGCTTGGAAGCGGTCGCCGTGCCGCTCGACCGTTCGAACAGCCGCACCGGGTCGGCGGTCAGCACCCTGGCCTCGCCCGCCGCGGCCCGGTCGATCCAGGGCCGGTGGGTCTCGTAGCTCCCCACCGGCACCGCCTGCCGGAAGGCCTCGACCGACGTCAGGCCGGCGAACCCGTGGGCCCGGCCGAAGGCGGTGTCGGCGTTCCGGCGCAGGATCTCCCGCAGAACCCCCTCCTGCACGCGCCGCAGAGGCCGCCGCGCCGCCAGGGCGAACGCCCCCGCCCGCGGCAGGCACGAGGCGATCCACGCGCCTTGCAGCCAGCCGGTCATGGCGAGCCCCGCTCGGGGAGAGAGGCCAGGCTGGCACCGGGCGGAGCGGGACACCAGAAAGACGACCGGCGGCCGCTCCCGCCCCAACCGGCTGGAGGTCGGAAATGCCCCTTTGCCCACACGGAGGGCGGCGCCGAACGCCGGATCCGCGCACCGCCAGGAGGCCGGAAGAGACCCCCGGCCCCCACGGACGCCGACGGGAATCGCCTGATCCGGTTCACGCCAGGGGGCCGGCCGGCCAGGCGGCGGCCGGCGGGGCGGCGGTCACCCGGCCGGCCCGGGGATGGCGACCGACACCCTGTTCCCGCCGGGCCCATCGGTTCCCCCTTCGTCAGGCTCAGGCCTTCAGCACGCGCCGGATGAACGGCCGGAGGTTGTCAACCCTCAGCGGGGCCAGGCAGGCCAGTTCGACCCCCTGGGTGTGCTCAGGATTGCGCTTCACGAAAAAGGCCACGTGCGGGTCGGACAGCCGCTCGACGGTCACCTCGGCCACCCCGTCGCGCAGAGGGGTCGGGTTGGGAAGCCGCACGGTGCCGGTACCGGCCTGGAAACTTGCCCCGTAGAGCACCGTGCCGAAATGGCCGAGCAGGGCCTGCAGGTCGGGCGGAGTCGCCTGGTCGTGCCGCGGGTAGAACTCCTTGAAGAAGACGGGCAGGAACCGGTAGGTCTTGTACCCGCTCGACAGCAGGAACCAGTAGAGCGGCACGGTCCCCGCCTCGGCAATGCGCTCGAGCATGAACCGGCCCCACACCCGGGGCAGTTCGAGGCTCCCCCAGAATTCGCGCTGGATGACCGTGTCGCCGCTGGAGAGGGCGCGCACCGGGCGGCCGGCCCACTCCGTCTCGAGCAGGGCGAGAGAGGTGAACCCGCGCAGGACGCCGCCGCGATCGTGCAGAAGGATCAGCCAGTCCTTCCGGGCCAGGTCGCGTTCGAAGGGCTCCCGTTCGACGAAGAACGAGCGCTCCATCAGCCGGAACATCTCCCCGACCAGCTCGGGGGTGCGGTCCGCCGCGCGCTGAACCGTGCCGCGCAATTCCTCGCCGGCGGGAGGTTCGTGACGATCGATGTCCATCAGAGCATTCCCAGATTGAACCAGGGTTGATGACCGGGCGGCACCGCGTACCGGGTATCGGTGTGCCAGGTCACCTGGTAGATGATGCTTTCGTAGAGCAGGTGGAAGAAGCGCTGTCGGACAGCCTCCATCGGATGCCCCGCGGGCACTCCCCAGGCGGCGAACCGGGCCCCGGCCGACCGGGCCCGTTCCAGGGCGGCGTCGAGCAGGGCGGCGAGACACCGGACCTCGCCGCGCCGGACGACCCAGGGATCGAACAGGGCGTAGGGGATGTCGCCATGCTTGTCGGGAAGGCCAAGGGCTTGGCGGGCGAGTTGCCAGACCGGTCCCCACCAGCCTTCCCCGCCGGTGAGGCGGAACTGCTTGACCGGCGACTGGTCCCACCGGGCGATAGCCGCCGCCAGGGTCCCCTGGCGCCAGGCGCCCAGGAAATCGCCGACCCGCAGGCCGGGCAGAAGATCGGGGCCTTCCCCCAGCACGGGCACGCCGTCGTGCCAATCGGTGAACTCGTCGTACAGCTCGCGCAGGGCGGGCAGGTCGGCGCCGGTCAGGGGCCGGACCTCCAGGCCCGCCTCGCCGGGGGGGATGCGGGCGCGGCGGGGCCAGCGGCGGCCAGGTCCGACGAGCGGGAACAGGACGGTGTGATAATGACAGACCGGCAGGTAGCGGGGCAGGGGCCCGCGCCCGTCCTTGTTCTCGAGAACCGAGCGGGCCTGGCGGTTGGCGGCCAGGATGGAGGTGAAGGTGACCACCGCCGGCTCCTTGCCGGCCGCGGCCCGGATGGCCCGGAACCCGCGCGCCAGGGTGGTGCCGCCCCGCCAGGCCGGATGGATGCGCAGGTGGTGGA
>CAZKPI010000744.1:584-2719 GCA_964554555.1 uncultured bacterium | reverse complement strand
GGCCCAGCAGGCGGCGGTCGGGCACCAGCGACGGCGCGGGGCCGGGGCCGGGAAGGCCGGCGGCCAGCACCAGGAAGGGTCCCGCCAGCACGGCGAGGTAGATCGCCGCCGCGGCCCAGACCACCAGGCGCCGCTGGCGGGCGGCCGGGTCCCAGGCGGCCAACCGCGGCCCCGCGGTCATTTCAGGAACATCCCCTTCAACTCGGCAGTGGCCGAGGGCAGGGCATCGGCGATGGCGGCCAGGGGGAGATCGTATCCCTTGATGCCCCCGGCAGGCAGCCAATCGCACTCGCCCTGCAGGGCCGGCCGCACCGGGATCTGCCGCGACTCGCCGCGGGCCAGCATCCGTTCGGCTTCGGCGCTGACCAGGAAGTCGACCAGGCGGCGGGCCTCGAGGGGATGCGGGGCGTTTTTGATGAGGGCCACGGTGTTGGGAATGAGGAGGGTGCCCGACCCGCCCGGCCCCTGGTCGGGCAGGATCATCCGCACAGGGGCGCCGCGGGCCAGCGCCATCAGGGCGTCGTCGGAGTCGGTCAGGCAGACCTGCATCGCCCCGGCCGCCACGCGGTCACGCACGGTGGCGTTGCCGTCCAGGAACTGGACCCCCGCGCCCTGCAGGCGCGAGTAGAAGGCAAGCAGTCCCGCCTCCCCCCCCGCGGCCCGGAAAGCGGCGGCGTGGGTCAGGCCGGTGCCGGCGAGGGGAAGGCTGACGGCCACCTGACCGGCGGACCACCGCGGGGAGGCCAGGTCCTCCAGGCCCAGCGGGTGGTCGGCGGTGGCCACCAGGGCGGTGTTGACCAGCAGAACACGGGCCCGGGCGCCGATCCCCGTCCAGTACCCGTCGGGATCGCGGAACAGGGCGGGGACGTCGGAGGCGGCGGGCGGAAGCCAGGCCTCGAACAGGCCTTCCCGGGCCATCCGCACGGTGTTGGCAAACTCGGAGTTCCAGAACACATCGCACTGCGGGTTGGCCGCCTCGGCACGCAGGCGGGACACCAGCCCGACCGTCTTGGCCGCCTCGGTGTCGAACAGGGGCCGCACGGTGATGCCGGTCGCCGCCGTGAACGAGGCGAGGACAGGCTCGGCGAACGGCTGGTCGACCGAGGTGTAGACGACCACCACCGGCCCGGTACAGCCGGTCAACAGGAGCCCCAGCAGGGCAAGGGCCGCCAGGTGGGGGAAACGAGGGCTCACGGATGACGACCTCCAGGAGACGGGGATGGAGCAAGCGGCGGCTGTGGGGAAAGGGAGCCGGTCATTGACCGTCGGGGCCATCGCCGGCCAAACCGCCCCGGCCAGTCCGTCATGGCGGGCCCTCCAGGACCGTGCCGTGCTCGCCGACCCGCCCAAGGGCGATCCCGACAGCACGACCGTCGAACGCGGGTTCCCCCAGGCCCGCCAGGACGTCCGGCTGGCGGAAGGCCCCTTGGCGCGGCGCAAAACCGATGTTTCGCGCCGCCATCCGTGGCGGCAAAGGGGCACTTCCGACCTCCGGCCGGTCGGGATCGACGAACCCGATGGTCACGTGGGGCCGCCAGGCCTCGAGCACCCAGGGGAACCCGTAGCGATCGATACGGGCCTGTTCGTCGGGGGAATAGTCGGCCCGGCGGTCGCGGAACTTCTGCCGCACGAGCCCGTCCCGCAACGGGTCGAGAGCTTCGACCACACGGGCATGCCAGCCGCAAAGGGCCTCCGTCGAGACCGCCTGCAGGAACAGATACCCATCACGGGAGGCCTCCACCCCGACGAAAGCCAGAGCGAAGGGAGTGAAGCGGCCGGCCAGGTCTTCCACCGCCTGGCGGACGGCGTCCTCCCGGGAAGCCGGAAACAGCCCCATGAACAGGGTCAGGTGCGGCACTCTCCCCTGCGCGAAATCGATCCCGCCCGGGGCCAGGTCGACGATCCGCCGGTTGAGGCCGCGCACCCGATCAAGGGTTGTACTATCCAGCAAAAGATGACAATCGAGGTAGAGGGGGGCGGCAGGGAGCGTCATGGGTGGCGGGGGATCAGGGCGATGCCAGCAGGCGGGATTCGACCCAGGCCTGGTAGGCCTCCACCACCCGGAACAGGGGATCCATTCCGAGGTAAAAGACGAACAGGAAGCCGAGGCACAGATACGGCCCGAACGGGATCAT
>CAZKPI010000744.1:309-562 GCA_964554555.1 uncultured bacterium | reverse complement strand
GTAGGCGGTGCCATGGCGGAGCCGCCGCCAGAGGATGGTGCTGATGCCGACCAGCGACCCGCCGAAACTGGCCAGGACGATGGTGGCGATCACCGCCTGCCAGCCCATCCAGGCGCCGACCGCGGCCAACAGCTTGACGTCGCCGCCGCCCATGCCCTCCTTCTTCAGGATGAGCCAGGCGATCCAGCCGAGCGCCCCCAGGAAGCCGCCGCCCAGCAGGAAGCCGAGCAGGCTGTCGGTGAAGGACACGTAA
>CAZKPI010000744.1:0-299 GCA_964554555.1 uncultured bacterium | reverse complement strand
GCGGGGCGGCCCCGGCCCGGATGGCCAGGGACCAGGCCCCGGTGTACAGCAGGCCCGCATAGAACCCGTGGATCGACAGACGATCGGGGATGATGTAGAAGCGGATATCGACGATGGTGATGATCAGGCATGCCACGCCAAACACCCACGAAAGAACGGCCTTGGTGCCCAGCCCGAAGGTGAGCACCGAGACCGCCGCCAGCACGGCGGAAAACAAGGCATACAGGCGGTCCTGGGTGATGCCGGCGTTGTAACAGCCGCGCCGCAAACCGCCCGCGCAGGCATGGCAGGCCAGGTAA
>CAZKPI010000743.1:0-2720 GCA_964554555.1 uncultured bacterium | reverse complement strand
TCCCGACCGAGCGTCTCTTCTGCCAATGCAGGGGTCAGGTGTGCGTTTGCCCTGGACGGCGGAAACCCCGGGTCTCCCGTTATTCGCAGGGCCCCTTTGGGGAGGCGGGGTTCGGGCAACCGAACTCTCGGGGAAGGTGGAGGCCCGGACGGGCCCTGCGGGGGGGGCGGCTGTCTGGTTGGCGGCAAACCCTGGCCGACCCTGGGCGGGAGTTGAGGGTTGGACCGGGATGGCCGCTCTGATATACTGGTTCGGGCCCAGGTCTACGGGATGGTGGCCAGGGGAGGGGCGGTCTCCCGACCGCCCTGGCCCACGGGCGAACCACACGGTTGGCCCCCCAGACCGGACACTGGGTGATTCGTCCGGGAGGAAGAGATGATCCAGTTGACCCTCATCGAGGCCGGTGGAAAGCGCCTCGAGATCACCGAGTTGCCATATCTGGTCGGGCGCACCCCCGAGTGTGCCCTGGTCCTGGAGAGTCCCCGCGTCAGCCGCAAGCACGCCCGGTTCGAACGGAGCGAGAGCGGCCTGGTGGTAGCCGACCTGGGAAGCTCCAACGGGACATTCGTCAACGGCACCCGCATCACCGGCCCCACTCCTCTGCGAACCGGGGACCGTGTCCAGTTCGGCGACGTGGTGTACACGGTCGAGGTGCCGGCCGTCCTCGCCCAGACCATCGTCGGAGGCTTTTCGGTTCTCGAGGCCCTGCACGAGCAGGCCCGGCGCGAGGCGGCGGCCCCGGGGGGTTCCGGCCAGCCGGAACCGGAAGAGATCCCGGTGGCCGAAGTCCTCCCCCTGGGCACCCCCTCGCCGGTCGCTCCCGCCCCGGTTGTGCAGACCGCGCCAGAGCCGGTCGTCGAGGCGAAGCCCGCGCCCGTCCCCGAGGCGAGGCCTGCGGCCGCGCCGGAACCGGCCGCCGAGGCGAAGCCCGTCTCCGAGGAGAAATCCGTGCCTGCGCCGGAGCCGGTCCCCGAGGCGAAGCCCGCGATCGGCGCCTGTCCTGGCTGTGGCCGCCCTCTTCCCGCCCATAGCCGGTTCTGCGAGGGCTGTGGGCGTCGCACCGACGGCCAGGAGGCCGCTCCTGACCAGACCGCGGTGGCCCCTGCCGCTCAGGCCCCCGCCGCCTCCGCCGCTCCCTCTGCCTCCGCCCCGCCCCCCGCGGTTCCGATTCAGCAGGATCCCTATGCCGGAATCGAGGCCAGCTATCGCCTGCTGGCCGATCGCCGGAGTCAGGGTGCCCTGTCGCCGCAGGAGTTTGCCGACCAGGTGAACGCTCTGCGCCATTGCGACGACCAGGGCCGGTGGTGGCAGATTTCCCCGCACACCGGAAAGTGGCTCTGCTACGACGGCAAGGCCTGGCAGGACGGCGAGCCGCCCCGCCCCGCCGCCCCCCCGACTGCCGCCGCCGGCGGCCCGACCCCGGAGGGACAGCCGGTGGCTGGTTCTTCCGTCGCGCTGGCGCCCGGAACCGGTGCCGGCCAGGGGGTGGTCATCTCCCCCCAGATGATCGAGGTGGTCAAACGGGCCATGCAACTCGATCCGGAAGCCTACCGCCTGGCGGCCGAGGACGGGAGCTGGACCATCCCCGGCGCCGCCTTGCTGGCCGTCAACGCCCTGCTCTACGGCAAGATCGCCATGTCGGGCTTTTCCCCGGTCATCCAGATCACCTACATCGTGCTCTACCTGGCAGGATTTGCGGGCATGGCGGCCCTGCTCTTCCACGTGGGAAACCGGTTCACCGAGCGCCGGCCGACCCTCCTCGGCTGGGCCCGGGCCCTGGCCCTCGCCCAGCTCCCCATGCTCGCCAACATCCTGCCGCTCGTTGGCTGGCTGTTGGCCATGTGGGGTCTGCTGACCGGGATCACCGCGATCCGCGGGGCCGGCGGCACCAGCTGGGGCAAGGCCGTCCTTTTGGGAGTAGTCGGCGGGATCATCGTCTCCATTCCCCTCATGATCGTTTCGATGGTGGTCTTCTGGTTGTTCGGGGCGGGTGCCGCCCCGGCCTACGACATGTCAACGTACCGGAGTTATGGGGGGTCCTGAGGTGGTCATGGCCCGCTGGCCGGAAACCCCGGATCCCTGGATCGGAGCGCCCCCGGCGCCGGGTTCGGTGCCCGCCCCGCCTCCCGCGGCGGTGCCCCCGCCTGCGCCTGCCCTGCGACACCCCGGCCTGATCCGGCGCACCATCGCCTTCGGTCTCGACCTGGTCGTCCTCGTCCCGCTGTCGATGGTGGTCCTGCCCTGGCTGTTCGGCCATCTCGACGGGTACCTTCTGC
This sequence comes from uncultured bacterium, assembly GCA_964554555.1. GTDB lineage: Bacteria > Muiribacteriota > Ozemobacteria > Ozemobacterales > Ozemobacteraceae > Ozemobacter. The sequence goes on along the minus strand of CAZKPI010000743.1, from coordinate 444 downwards.
AACTGCCGGTCTACGACGCCGAGGGAAAGGTGCTGGCCCGTACCCTGGCTGACCTCGCCCTACTGCACGACCTGGCCACCCTGTTCTTTCCGGCCGCCTGGTTCACCTTCTTCGAGAGCCGGTTCTGGCAGGCCAGCCCGGGCAAGCTGTTCGTCGGCATCAGCGTCACCGATACCGAAGGACGGGCCTGCGGCCTGGTTCGCGTCTTCGTCCGCAACCTCGGGAAATACCTGACCATCGCCTCCCTCGGCCTCGGCATGTTGCCCGCCCTCGTCGGGCCCCGGTCCCGGGCGTTGCACGACCTGCTGTCGGGCACGATGCCCATCCGGTCGGTCTGAGCCATGGCCGAACCCTTCCCCTTCCCGCCCTCCCGCTGTCCCGCCTGCGGTGGCGAAGTGGCGGCCGATGCCCGGTTCTGCCGGCACTGCGGCCATGCCATGACCG
>CAZKPI010000742.1:1113-2728 GCA_964554555.1 uncultured bacterium | reverse complement strand
GGGGGCGGGCGTCAGGGTGCATGGGTTCACCATTCATGGAAGTTGGGCCCGGGGGCTCCTCCGCCCCCGGAATGACCAGGTCAGGGGGCCGGCGGCGCGGGGGGGGCCGTCTCCTCCTTCAGCACCACGAGGGTGGCCCCCCAACTGCCGCCGTCGAGATCGGCCAGGGCGAACGATTCAACCACGGGCAGGCGGCCCAGGATCGCATGCACCGTCCGGCGCAGGGCCCCGGTCCCCTTGCCGTGGATGATCCGGACGCGCCGGATGCCCCTGGCCAGGCAGGCCTCGAGGTAGTCGGGAACCAGGTCCTTCACCTCGCGCGGGGCGAAAGTGTGCAGGTCGAGCACCCCGTCGATGGGGATGGCGACGGGCTCTCCGCGGCCGGTCACACCCACCTCAGCCATTTCAGGATCTTGTAGTTGACCCAGCCCAGGCCGACCATCGCCAGCAGAAAGATCGGATAGGACACCATCCAGTTCTCGGGGCCGGTCATCATCGACCATTCCGACATGCCGCCAATGCCGGCCAGCAGGGTGAGGGGCATGAAGATCGTGGTGATCAGGGTCAGACGCTTCATCACCTCGTTGGTCTGCAGGGAAATCATCGCCAGGTGATTACTGCGCACCGACAGGAACAGCTCGAACAGGTTGCTGATCATTTCGCGGTTGATTTCGATGAACTCGAAGAACTTGGTCAGGTGGTCGTAGATGTCGCGGTAGTAGTAGACCGACTTGTCGGTGATGCACGGCGCGTCCTTGCGGCAGATCTTGATCAGGATCTCGCGCTCGTGGAACAGGCTCTTGCGCAGAGCCAGCAGGTGACCGCGCAGGCGCATCAGCTCCCCCGGCTTGAACTTGTCGGGGGCATCGTGGATGCGCCCCTCGAGGGCGTCGACCTCCTCCTCCATGGTCTCGATGACGGTGAACTTGTGGTCGACGATGTAGTCCATCACCGTGTGAAGCAGGAAATCGGTTCCCTTGTTGACGGTGTTCAGAGACCGCTCGATGCGCTCGGGCAGTTTGTTGAAGAATTCCGGCCGCTTCGAGTTGCGCCCGTGGACGGTGATCAGGAACTTGGGAGAGATGATGAAATCGACCTCCTCGATGACCAGTTCCTTCCCGTCGTAGGCGTAGTTGTTGAACAGGATGAAGCTGTTGCCCTGGTAGACGTCGAGCTTGGGGATCTGGTTTTCGTCGAGACAGTCCTCGACCGACAGGGGGTGAATGCCCAGTTTCTCGATCAGAGGCTGTAGCAGTTCCATGGTCGGGCCGTTGTAGTCGAGCCAGACGAAGCCGTTCTGCTGCATGGCGGCGAGAACCTCGTCGAGCGTGTTGAGAACAACAGGTTTCTGCTTGGGCTGGAAATGGAAGAACAGGGTACTGCTCATCGTCTCGTTCCTCGGAGCCATCCCCTGGCCGCGGGCCCCTCCCGCGACCGACCCGGCCGGGCTTCGATGACCCCAGATCCGGGGTCATTCTACCCGGCCCCGCTCCATCCGTAAAGCCCCCGGGCCGGCCCGTCCGGAGTCCGGCGACAGGCCCCGCCCGGCGAAGCCCCCCCAGCGGGTCGGGGGTGAGCGGCAACGCCCTTCCCGACCCGGACGGGCCCCTGGCGG
>CAZKPI010000742.1:0-1091 GCA_964554555.1 uncultured bacterium | reverse complement strand
CACCCAGATGATGGCACTCCCCGCCGCCAGTGCCAGGGGGAAGAGCCACCGGAAGACGTCGTCCAGGCGCTGGGCCGCGGCCACCTCCCCCGCCTTGGCCAGGTTGTTGGCCCAGACCGTTTGTACAAGAGCGGAAAAGATGACCATATAGAACAGGATGAACACCTTGTCGGCCATCACCATGTACCCGACCGCCGGCAGAGAATCGGCCTGGGAGTTGTGCAGGGCGACCGCGGAGAGGAGGGCAGTCACGCAGATGGCGCACTGGGTCTCGAACTCGGCGAAGTTGATCCAGAAGACCATGTAGGCCATGCCGGCGATGACCAGCAGGGGGATGATGAACTTGATCAGGTGCGGCACGAACAACCGCGTCAGCCGCACCCGGAAGGTCAGGCGGGCGTATTTCGATTCGCGGTCGTCGGTCGCGGTCGCCAGGCCGAACCCGGTGACGTAGTGGTGGATCCCGGTGTCGAGGGCGGCCGCGGTGATCCGCCAGTCGGGCACTTCCAGCTTGGGGTCGATCCAGGTCAGGATGTCAGCGGAGGTGGTGGCATCCCGCTCGAAGACCAGTTCGTGGGCAGGGTGCTCGCTGTCCTCGAGGATGATGGGGAGATCCTGGGCGTCGAAGGGATACCGGTGCAGGCGGAACTGTCCCCGGAACCGGCCCTTCACGCGGCGCGACCAGTAGACCCGCCCGTCGTCGAGGGGCTCGGACGCCAGCGGAGTGGTCGACTCGACGGTGCCGTTCATGAACTCGAGGGTCTCGGGCGTCCAGGGAAAGGGAGGCGCGGCGGGAACCTTGAACCAGATGTAGAAGTCAGCGAAAAACTCGCTCTCCTTCATGTCGAGCTTGGCGAGGTCGATGACATACAGGCCCGTCTCAACCCGGGTCGGCCCCGCCGGCCCCTCACCCGCCGCTTCCGGCGACAGCGGTTCGCCGGGGGAAGGGGCGGCCGGCACCGCCGCCGCGCCTGTGGGGGGTGGGTCCGGGGCCAGGGTGGCCACGGCCGGGGAACCGTCGGGGAGGTCAGCCCTGCCACCGGCATCGACGGCGGGGGCCCCCGGCGGCTTCGCCGCCGTTGCCGAAGCCA
>CAZKPI010000741.1:0-2734 GCA_964554555.1 uncultured bacterium | reverse complement strand
GGCGGGGCGGCCCGGGTGGGCCGGGCGGGGCGTCATCCTACGGTTTTCCCCGGGTGCCGGCAAGGCGATGGATGGCCCGGTTGATGTCGTAGGGTTCGAGGATCATCGACAGGATGAAGGCATCGCGCACCTGGTTGCGGGTGAACCTCAGCCGGGGCGGCAATGGCGGAAGGGAAGAGGGACGGGACGGGCGGTGGGCCCCGGGGCCGAGCAGGCAGGCGCCCTCCTCGCCGCCGGCTATTTCAAGGCTTCCCTGGTCGGTGAGGGAACGCTCCTCGTCGTAGGAGGGCCCGGCCTCGCCGCTTTCGGCCGATTCGTAGGGGGAGACATGCTCCGTGACCGGCGGCCGGGGCGCGCGATCCTTCTTCCGCTTTTTTTTCCGGGCGGGCGGAGCCGGGGCGAACCCTTCCGGGGCACCCCACGCCGCGGACAGGGACTCGCCAGGGTCGTCGCCCTCGGGTTCCCCGGAAAGGCGAGCGGCCTCGGCGGCCCCGGCTTCCTGCTGGTCGGGGGCGATGAACGGGTCGGGGGCCTGCCAAGCGGAACTGAGGCTCTCATCACCGACCGGCACCCGCGAGGGAGCGGAGGGGACAGACGGTTGGCCGCCGCCGCCGGAAGACTGCTGGTTCTTGAAGAAGTCGTCGATGGAACCCAGGTCTCCAAGATCGCCACCGGTCTGCGTGGGGGTGTGCTTCTTCACCTCGCTGTAAATGGACGCGACGATGAAGACGACCGCGACGAGGATCTCGAAGATGCTGTCCACGGCGGCTCCGGGACGGTCAGGCCTTCCCGGCGGGGCCGGCGCCGGCGGGCTCCATCATGTGGCCGAACGATTTGCGCATTTCGGTGTCAGCGGTGATGTTCTTCAGGGTGAAGTAGTCAAGGATGCCCATGTTGCCGTCCTTGAGGGCGGCGGCGATGGCCTGGGGCACGTTGGATTCGGCCTCGACGAGGCGGGCGCGCATCTCCTGCTCCATGGCGCGCATCTCCTGCTCCTTGGCCTCGGCCATGGCGCGGCGTTCGGCGGCTTTGGCCTGGGCGATCTTCATGTCGGCCTCGGCCTGGTCGATCTGCAGTTTGGCCCCGATGTTGCTGCCGATATCGACGTCGGCGATGTCGATCGACAGGATCTCGAAGGCGGTCTTGGCGTCGAGGCCCTTCTCCTGGACAGTCTTGGAGATGCGGTCGGGGTTCTCGAGGATCTCCTTGTGCGACTCGGCCGACCCGATGGTGGTGACGATGCCCTCGCCGACGCGGGCCAGGATGGTGTCTTCGGTGGCGCCGCCAATCAGCTTGGTGATATCGACCTTGACGGTGACGCGGGCGATGGCCTTGACCTGGATGCCGTTCTTGGCCATGGCCGCCACCAGCGGGGTGGTGATGACTTTGGGCTTGACGCACATCTTGACGGCCTCGAGCACGTCGCGGCCGGCCAGGTCGATGGCGGTCGCCTGCTTGAAGTTGAGGGGGATCCCGGCGCGCTGGGCGGCAATCAGGGCCGACACCACCCGGCTGACGTTGCCCCCGGCGAGGTAGTGCGATTCGAGCGCCTGGAGCGAGATCTCGAGGCCCCCTTTGTAGCCCATGATGGCGGGGTTGATGATGCCGTGGGGCACCACGCCGCGCAGGCGCATGCCGATCAGGTCGATCAGCCCGACCGGGACGCCGGAGGCAAGGGCGCTCACCCACAACCCGACCGGAATGAAATAGGTGATCACGAACAGGAGGATGAGGCCTCCGACGATGATGATGGCAAGAACTCCAGGTTCCATGGCGACCTCCCCGGGATCCTTCCGGAATGGGTTTGGACGACGGTCAATCCACTATCTGGTACGACCCCGGAAAAGTCAAGCCGGCCTCAGGCCGTCGCCGCCTTCATCTCGCATTCGAGGGCGGTGAGCCGCTGTTTGGCCTCACGGCCGTTGGGCTTCAGCTTGACGGCCTCCAGCCGTTCGAGCATCGCCTCGTCCATCTTGCCGATCAGCAGGCAGAGGTTGACCAGGGTGAACAGGCATCAGACCGGTCGTCTCACCCGACCGTTTCTTCTCTCGCATCCAGGAAGCGGTCCCAGCGGCAGAGCCCCATCCTCTCATGACCTGGGCCATTGGGGCAGAGCCTTTTTCCGGGGCCGGCTGGGCGAAAGGGAATTCCCTCCCCCCCCGGAGGATCACCCGCGAGAGGCGCCTTCCTGGCCCGCGGGAGGTTCGAGAGGGGCGACGATGACACTGCCGCTCTTCACTTTCACCACGCGGATGCGGGTCCCGCGGGGGACGAACTCGCCGTCGGAAATGACGTCGAGACGTTCGTCACCGATGCGGGCAATGCCCGATGGACGGAGGTCGCTGGTGGCCACCCCCTCCCGGCCGACATAGGCCGACATGTCGCGGATGGCCGTGTAGCCGTCTTCCACCGAGATCTTGGTCTCCAGGCGGAACCGCTTGCCAAGAGAGGTATAGGGGAAGACGTAGACCGCCCACAGGACCAGGGCGACCAGGGCCACGAAGGAGACGAGCGTGTAGATGACGGCCACCCGGGTGTCGAGTTTCCAGAAAGAGAGGCCCAGACCGGCCAGGATGATGATGATGCCGGTGATGCCGGTCAGGCCGAATCCCGGGATCAGGGCGACCTCGATGAACAGCAGGACCAGGCCGCCGATCAGCATGGCCAGCACGACCACCCCAAGGGTGGTCGGATCCATGTCGGGAATTTCGGCCGGGGAACTGGCGGGCGCCTG
>CAZKPI010000740.1:0-2741 GCA_964554555.1 uncultured bacterium | reverse complement strand
CCAGCCCCCGATGGGCGGCTGGGGTGACGGCCTGGTGCCGGTGCGCCTGCCCCTGGCCGTCCTGCGTGACCGGTCCCCGCAGGGGGTCCGCGTCTGGCTCGACTACCGCAAGGCCGGCCAGACGATAGGGACCAAATATCTGGTGCCCCTCACGCTGGGCGGCGGGTTCTTCACCGGGTGTCTGCCCAACGATCCGCAGGCCGTCTTCTACCGGTTCCGGCTGGCCGACGCCGCCGGGAACGAGTCATTCTTCCCCCCCGACGGCGAGCTGTTGAAGGGCAATCGCCGGTCGGCGACCCTGCGTCTGCTGGAGCGGCCCCGCTGGTATGAGACCGTGCCGGAGGCGGACGAATGGCCGGTGGGCGTGCTTGGCCTGCCCCCCCTCGACCGGCTCCTGGCCTACCGCCGGCTGGCGGTTCCCGCCTCCCTGCGGGCCGAGGTCGAAGCCCTGCTGGCCGGCCGCCCCGAAGCGGCCGGCGTGGAGATCGTGGAGGCCGGCGGTGCCGACGGCGCGGCCCAGCCCTGGAAGCACGATCTCGACCTGCTGTCGGCCGGCCGCCTGCCGGTCGAACGGCTGGGCATCCTGGTGCCCGAGGTGGTGAACGGCGAGGTGCCGCTCAGCCTTCTGCCGGATCCCGACCGGCTCCCCGACGACCCCGCCTGGGAGGCCTTGCGGGAAGCCATCCGATTCCGGCGCCTGCACGAGCCGTCCCCCTGACCAGCCAGAGCAGACAGCCCCCGGTCAGCCGCAGTCGCCAGGCCGGGTCCACCGTGACGTTGCTGATGCCGCGGGCCACGCCCCGCCGCAGGCGGGCCGCCTCCAGCGGCCACCGCACGCCCTCCGAGGAGAGGCCTGTCGCATCCTCCAGGGCAATGAGCGCGGCAGAACTGCCCGCCGGCACAGTCAGACAGAGGGTGCCCGGCCCCATCACGCCGCCGCACCCTTCGCCGGTGTCGAACACAAACAGGCCGCGGTCGGTGAAACCCGGCAACACCAGCAGGTTCATCAGGGCGTGATCGAACCTTCCCCCCCACACGCCGCACAAGTGGACCAGCGCGGCGGGGTCGCGGGGGAGGACGGTGAGGGCGAGCTCGAAATCGGTCTGGTCCTTGTCGGTGGGAAAGGCGCGCACTTCCGCGCCGCGGTCGCGGTGCCAGGCGAGCGCGGCGGGGGAGATCGAGTCGAGGTCGCCGATGACCAGGCGGGCGGCGATCCCGCACCGGTGCAGGAAATCACCGCCCGAGTCGACGGCGATGACGTCATCCCAGGCCGCGGCTGGAGGTGGGGGCACGCCGGCCGGGACCTGGGCGATGCGCGAAACGGGCGGTTGGCGTCGTCTCCCGGGGCGGCCGCCGGGGTCTTCCGGCCCCGTCCCGGTCGGCATGGGGCCGCCCAGGGCCATCAGGACCTGGCGGCCCCGCCCGGGTTGCCGCGGGGCCGGGGGTTCCGGTATAGTTGCGCCGTGATCTCCCATCGCATCGTTGCCGCCCGGCCGGCCGACGGGCCGGCCCTGCGGCGTCTCGAGGAGGCCTGTTTCGCGGCCGAGGACGTTTTCAAACCTCGGCAGTTCCGCTATCTGCTGGGTTCCCCGACCTGCCGCGTGCTGGTCGTGAGGGGAACGGGGGGGGCCATCCTCGCGGAGGTGGTGGCCCTGCTTCGCCATTCTAGCATACCGTCGGGGCGCATCTACAAGATCGCGGTGCATCCCTCGGCCCAGGGCCGGGGTCTGGCCCGCCGCCTGCTCGCCGCCGCCGAACGGCTGTTCCGGCGGCAGGGCATGCGGCTGGCGGTGGCCGAGGTGCGCATCGGAAACGCCGGCTCGCGGGCCCTGTTCGAGCGTTGCGGCTACGCGGCAGGCGAAACCCTTCCCGCCTATTATCCCAACGGCGAGGATGGCCTGAAATTCCGCAAGTTCCTGTCTCGTTCAGGGCAAACGCCAGGCTGACATCCGCCTTGTCAGCAGAGACGAACCACCTGGGCGGCCTGCGGCGCGGGCAGTCCGCCGGCTGAATGCTCCGCGTTCGGCAGGCGGAAAAAAACCATGGCCTGTTTTGGGGCTGACGGAACGCCGCGCGGAGCTTCGGCGAGGGAAACGCACCAGCGTTGCCCTCGCCAGAACAAAGGCTCCAGGGCCATCGGCCCTGGTGGGGCGGAAGGGGCAACGTTCGTTCGCCAAGCCTTCCTGCGGACCACCAAAAAAGGGGCCCAGGGACCTGTGTCTCTGGGGACTCCTTCGGCTCTGGCGGTGTTTCGAGGTTGACGTTGGTCCTGACCTCGCCGCTGACTCCCCTCCCCCCGGAATGGGTTTCTGGTAGGATGGAGACCAGGGCGTCCCCATTTCGGGTTGAAAGTGGGTGAGGGAATGGTCGAGTTTGTGCTCGTGGTTCTGCTGGCCATGGTGGTGCTTCCCCTCTGGTTCGTTGTCCATGTGCTCGGCCAGTTGTCGAGCCTGGGGCGCCTGCTGGAAGAGCTCTCAGGAAGCATCGGAGTCCAGATGTCGGTCGTGAGGCGCGAGCTGGTCGAGGCCAAGAAGAGCCTCCGGCGCTTGCGGAAGAAGACCGCCCGGCTGGCCCGCCGGTCGGGGAAGGGCAAGGGAAAGGCGCGTTCCGGGGCGGCGAGACCCGCCCCGTCCGGTTCCCGTCCGGCCCCGGGCGCCGCGCCGCCGGTCGCCCAGCCTGATCTGGCCGGGCCCGGCCCTGGAGGGGGCCAGGGCCCTGCCCCGTCTCCCGCACCCCTCGGG
>CAZKPI010000739.1:0-2742 GCA_964554555.1 uncultured bacterium | reverse complement strand
GATCGGGCGGGAACGCTGATCTACCTGTGTTTTCCGGCCCGACCACCCTTCGGCCATCTGGCCCGGACCCCCGGGGCCCGCTTCACCGCCAACGCGCGCGGCATCGTCTGGCGGCGGAACTTTGGCCTGGCCTGGTGGCCCCGCCTGGAGCCCACGGTCCAGGTCCGCTGACCCCCTTCCCAAGCCCTGGTCAAGGCGCCGCCATGTCCTCTTGTCAGAGAGACCGAAGGGTGGTACACATAGGGCTCTCACGCCAGAGGGGGCCTGTCATGCAACCGTCACTCCGTTACGAAATCGCGCACCGCCGCACCTTCGCCATTATCAGCCATCCCGATGCGGGAAAGACCACGCTCACCGAGAAGATGCTGCTCTTCGGAGGGGCCATCCAGATGGCGGGTTCGATCAAGGCCCGCAAGGCCGCCCGCTACGCGACCTCCGACTGGATGACCATCGAGCGCGAGCGCGGCATCTCGGTGACCAGCTCGGTGATGAGCTTCCGGTTCCGCGGCACCGACCTCAACCTGCTCGACACCCCCGGCCACCAGGACTTCTCGGAAGACACCTACCGGGTGCTGACCGCGGTCGACGGGGCGCTGATGGTGATCGACAGCGGCAAGGGGGTCGAGACGCAGACCCGCAAGCTGATGGAGGTCTGCCGGCTCCGCAACACGCCGATCATCACCTTCATCAACAAGCTCGACCGCGAGGGGTGGGGGCCGCTCGACCTCCTGCAGAACATCGAGGACGACCTGCAGATCGAATGCGTGCCGATGACCTGGCCGGTGGGCAAGGGGGGAAGCTTCCGCGGGGTCTACGACCTGGCCCGCCGGGAACTGCGCCTGTTCCGGCCGGGAACCGACCGCCGTCCGGAAGACGTCCTGGTGATCAGCGACCTGGGCGACCCCGCTCTCGACGCACACCTGGGGGAACAGGCCGACGATCTGCGCCGCGACGTCGAACTGCTGGCGGGGGCGGCCGCCCCCTTCGCCCTGGAGCAGTACCGCCGCGCCAGCCAGACGCCGGTGTTCTTCGGCAGTGCGCTGAACAACTTCGGCGTCATGGAGGTCCTCGACGCCGTGATCGATCTTTCCCCGCCCCCCCAGCCGCGCGCCGCCACCACCCGGGTCGTGATGCCTGACGAACCAGCCTTCACAGGGTTCGTCTTCAAGATCCAGGCCAACATGGACCCGGCTCACCGCGACCGGATCGCTTTCCTGCGCGTCTGCTCGGGGAAGTTCACGCGCGGCCTCGAGGTGCGTCACCACCGGCTCGGCAAGGTGATGGCCATCAAGAACGCCACGATGTTTCTGGCACGCGAGCGAACCAACGTTGAAGAGGCCTACCCCGGCGACATCATCGGCATCCACAACCGCGGCACGCTCGAGATCGGCGACACGCTGACCGAGAAGGAGCCCCTGCAGTTCGTGGGCATCCCGCGGTTCGCCCCGGAGCTGTTCCGGTCGGTGCGGCTCAAAAACCCCCTGCGCTCAAAACAGATGCAGGTCGGCCTGAAGCAGTTGTCCGAGGAGGGCGCGGTCCAGGTCTTTCGGCCCCTTCTGCACGCCGGCGAGGTCATCCTCGGCGCGGTCGGGGCCCTGCAGTTCGAGGTCACCAAAGTGCGCCTGCTCGAGGAATACGGGGTCGAAGCCGACTACTCGCCCGTCGACTACGTGAGCGCCCGCTGGCCGACCTCGGCCGACGAGACGAAGCTCAAGGAGTTCCTGCGCGAGCACCGGGCCCAGATGGCCCACGACATCGACGGGCACCTGGTCTACCTGGTGGGGAACCTCTTTCTGTTCGATCGGCTGGCCGAGAAGTGGCCGCAGATCGAGTTCCACACCATCCGCGACCACCGCCCCGCCGCCGCCTGAGCATCCCCCGGGCCCTTCCTCGCGCCCGTTGGGCCGCGGTCCGCAACCGGGCCGGGGGCGGCTGGCCGGGGTTGGCCGGGCCCGAGGTGGCCCGCCGGATCATTGGCGGGCCGATGGCTTCTCCGCGAGGATGAGCCAGAGGCGGCCGTAGTGGTGGAGGTCGCCGGCCCGCTCGCCGGCGGCGGGCCCCAGGCCGAAGTAGAGGTCGAGGTGGCCGGGCCCCTTGATGGCGCCGCCGGTGTCGTGGGCGAACAGCAGGCGGAACTCGTGTCCGAGGAGGGCCCCGTTGGGGTCGAGGAGCGGCACCTCGGCCAGCAGGCAGGCCCCTGGCGGAATGTAGAGCGGGTCGGCCGCCACCGACGCCCCCGGGATCACCGGGATGCCGGCGGCTCCGAGCGGAGCGCTCTTCGCCTCCTTGAAGAACACATAGGAGGGGTTGCGGTTCAACAGCGCGAGATCTTCGGGGTGGGCGCGCATCCAGGCGCGGATGGTCCGCAGGCTGATGCGGTCGGCGGGGATACTGCCGCGCTCGACCAGCATCCGGCCGAGGCTCTGGTAGGGGATGCCGTTCGAGCCGGCGAAGGCGACCCACGTTTCCCTGCCATCCTGGAAATGGAGGCGGCCCGAACCCTGCACCTGCAGGAAGTAGACCTCGAGCAGGTCGTCGGCCCAGGCGATCTCGAGACTGCGGCTGGCCAGGGCCTTCCCGATGTCGATCTGTTCCCGCGACGGAAGCGGCTTGGGATATCCGGCCGGAAAGCGATACAGGGGAAACCGGAACCGGGAGTCGGGAGCGGCGGCCACCTCCAGGCGGGGGGTGAAATAGCCGGTGAACTGGACGACGTTCGTGTAGCCGCCCTGCGGGGCCGGC
>CAZKPI010000738.1:0-2746 GCA_964554555.1 uncultured bacterium | reverse complement strand
AAGTACGGTTCTGTGGGAGGTGCCCGGGGGCAACCCCGGGCTGCCTACCCGATGCGGTGCGTCTCTGCCGGTCAACCGCCTGCCGCACGGGGAAAAGGGGATCCTCCGTGCGCCGACGGCCGCGCTCACCTGCTGGGCGCTTCGCCGCGAGGGGGCCGGGCGTGGCGGCATCCCGTGGCGGCCCGCCTGCCGCCAGGATGACGAACCGCTTCGGGGGCGGTCGGCATCGCCCGTTTCGGCGGCCCCGCCCGGGTCATGGGGCGTTGGGGGGCGGTCGGCCCGGCTCTGTGACCGGCCGGTCGTGACGGGACCTTGACTCAGGGCCTCCCCCCGAACCGCCGTTGCGGGGGCGGGGCGGACAGGAAGAGCAGGTCCTGGCGGACCAGATCTCCGCCTGTCTTGATGCCCTTCTGGTCGAGGAAATCGAGGAAATGCCAGAGGATCCGTGTCACTGCCTGGGTGTCGCCCATGGCCCGGTGGGCCTCGGTCAGATCGACGCCGAACGACCGCGCCACGGCTTCGAGCCTGTTGGATGGCAGGTTCAAAAACCGGCGCGCCAGGCGAAGGGTGCACAGGCTGGGCATGCGCAATGGCGTCCCCAGACACTTCTGGAAGGCGTGGTCGAGGAAGCCCCAGTCGAACGGGACGTTGTGCGAGACGAAGATGGAATCCTGCAGGATCGAGGCGACGTAGGGAATCACCTCGCCGATGGTGGGCTTTCCCAGCACCATGTCGGCGGTGATGCCGGTCAGTTTCGTGATCTCGGCCGGGATGGGGACCTCAGGGTTGATCAGGGTTTCGAACCGTTCTTCCCGGCCGTCGGTCAGCGTGATCATGGCGATTTCGGTGATGCCGGCCGGACCGGGCTCGAAGCCGGTGGTCTCGAGGTCGAGCACGACGAAGGGCAGTTCCTTGAGCGGGACGGCAGTCCAGGGAAAGTCTTTTGGTATCATGGTCCTGTCCGGGCGGGGTGGTTGACGGAAGGCCCCCGATGCAGGAAGATGCTACCCTGATCGGCCCGGAAGGTCAAACCAGTTGGGAGGTGCCCATGAACATCCGCCCGGTGAAAGGCGTGATCGATCGAGTGGTCAACGGTGTGGCGGCCATCGTTCCCGACGACCGCAGTCCGGAGATCTATGTGGCCGCGTCCGACATTCCCGGGGCCAGGGAGGGTCTCCGCGTTGATCTGGTGATCATCCCCCAGGACAACCCGAATGCGGTCTGTCCGGTGCTTGGCCGCAAGCCGCCCCGCCGCCCAAAGCCGCAGAAGATCCGTTCCTTCGCCAGTCTGGTCCGCCAGATGATCAAGACGCGTGACCGCCTGCGGGCGACGCGGGAAGAGCTCGGCGAGGCAACCGGCGGGGAGACCGACGACCTGCAGGAGAAGATCGACTGGCTCGACAAGGGGATCCGCCTGTTCTCCTGACCCGGATGGTCCGAACGCCGGCGGCGCTGGCCGCCCCGGGGCCGGCGCGAATCGTCGGGTTTTCCGGCGCCAGGGGGAGGACCGTCCGTTCTGCAAAAATTCTGTAAACCCGTTCCGCCCGGGAGGTCCGGAAGACGTGAGCCGATCGAGGTTTGGGCGGGGCGCCGCCCCGCGGGGCCCGCCCTCCGCAAGCCGGCAACCGCCTTCGTGTCCCGGGTCAGGCGAGGCGGGGGCCACCCAGGCGGCGAGGGAACAGCGGGTAGATGGCCCGCGGGGTGAAGAGGACCAGGTCGTCCAGCTTCAGCCGGCGCTTGGCTGTTTTCCGGGAACGGTGGATCAGCCGCGTGATCCGGTCGTGGTCGTAGTTTTGCAGGTTTTTGGAAATGGTGATGTGGGGGACGAAATTGGGGCCGTCGGCGTGGGGGAAAGCTTCGAGGCGGTCGCCGAGGTTCCGGATGATGGCTTCGTGGAGGTCGTGCAGGCGTTCCCCCGACAGGACCTTCAAAAAGACCACCGCCTCCTTGCGCTCCTCGTTGGTGACGAAGATGTCGATGCCCCGGATGCAGACCTGGATCGGCAGGAACGGCCGGGCGATCCGGGCCAGCTCGGGAATCAGGGCGACCGCATTCGCCTCGGTGAACCCGGGGGATTCATACCCGAGATATTTGACGGTCAAATGGGCCGATTCGTGGGGATCGAACTCGCGACAGAAGGCGGTCAACCGCCGATGGTAGCACGCCAGCAGGCGCAGGGCCTCCTCGGGGAGCCGGAAGGCCAGGGTGAACGGCAGGCGGTTTCTCGGATGACAGTTCATCAGGACCGGATATGAAAGGGGCCTTGCCCTGCGGCAAGGCCCCCGGTGCGCTCAGAAGGTGTCGAGCAGTTTGGTCTGGCTGTTGAAGTCCTCGATGAGTTTGTCCCAGTAGTTGATCTGCTCGGTCGAGAAGGCCTCCTCCCAGAACTCGGGGTCCCACAGCTCGTTGATCTCTTCGTAGGTTTTTCCCTGCTGTTCCACCCAGGTGTAATACTTGAAGTGGTGCAGGCGCTTGCGGTCGTGATAGGTGAGTTCCATCATGTTCTGGGTGCCTTCGCCCAGCAGGTATCGCTCCCAATCAATCCTGGCCTGGGTCTTGGAATAGGTGCCCAACTGCTGACGGAGTTCGTGCAGGCGGGACAGGTACATCTCCGCGCTGTCGGTGAAGGGCATGAACAGACAGTCGTTCTCGTCGAGCTCGAAGAATTTCGCGGTCTTGACCGCCGTCAGCAGGTTGCTGATCGAGCTGATGCCGAGCAGGGGAAGCTTCTCGACGACCTCGGCGG
>CAZKPI010000737.1:0-2747 GCA_964554555.1 uncultured bacterium | reverse complement strand
CCCCTTCGGTTTGTTTTTCGTTTTCCTGGAAAGACAGGCCAAAATCCCCGGCTAGGGCTTTGGCCAGATAGGCGCCGTAGTTCGCCCGCTTCAACGGATTTGATCCGGGTTTCGAGGCATTCGATTTTACGTTGGAGTAGTTGATATTCCGGGCAACAAAGTCAAACCCGTATTGCTGAAGTCCTTTCGAGATGAGGTTTTCCAAGGATTTCATCTTCCGAAATTTTTCCGGGAGCATGGCAACCAGGCGGGTGAAATTTTCTGCCGTGTCGCCGTCATCTTGTGGAGGTGGGGCCGCTGATCCGCGCGGCGGGGCTTCCCGCTTTTGCGGTCGAGAATCCTCTATCGGAACCTCACAAACAAGGGATGGAGGCTCGGGAAGGGCTAAAAATTGTTGTTTTGGCTCGTTTTGAACGATAACAAACCGAATTCCCGTAATCTTCTTCCCCCATGATGATGTCGGGATCGAGGCGCAGGATGGTGCGGAGGCCGCGCGCGAAGGTCAGGGACCGCGCAGGATCGTTGCGGTTGATCCGGACCTGGATCTGCTGAACGCTGTCCAGCCGGCGCTCGATCGGATCCTCGATGGTGATCAGTTTCAGGGTGGGGCTGGCCATGGCCTCGAGGATGGCATACAGGGTCGTGGATTTGCCGCTGCCGGTGGGGCCGGACACCAGCATCATGCCGTGCGGGAACCGCATCTGATCCTCGATCAGGCGCATCTCGTCCTCGCGCATGCCGAGCTGGGGAAGGGAGATGATTTTCGTCTGGTGGCCCGACAACAGGCGCAGGGTCAGGTTCTGGCCGTACAGCCCGGGCATCGAGGCAATGCGGAACTCGATGTCGCGGCCTTCGAAGCTCACTTTGAAACTGCCGTCCTGCGGCATCACGCGTTCGGTGATATCCAGCCCCGCCATCACCATGATGCGGGATGCAAAGGCCGCGGCGGTGGTGTCGGACACCTCGAACCGCCTGTGCATCACCCCGTCGAGCCGGAAGCGGACACGGATGCCCTTCTCCGTCGATTCGACGTGGATGTCGCTCGCCCCCTGGCGGACTCCCAGGATCAGCGTCTTGTTGACCAGCTGGATCACCGAGGGGGCCACGGAATCCCCCCCGATGTCGACCGTGGCGGCCCGTCCCGGCCGGACCGGCTTCCCGTCGAGGTCCACTGGCTCCCCCAGGGTCATGGCCAGGTCATTGATACCGGCGAACAGGTCGTCGTCCTCGGTTGTGAGGGCTGGCGATCCGAAGTGGGAGAGGAGGCGGGTCGGGGTGGCCACCACAAAGGAGGCGGTGAACCCTGCCTGGGAGAGCATTTCGGCGTGGGCAGGCAAGAGGGCGGGTCGGCAGGTGGCCACCGTCAGGGCGTTGCCCGCCAGGGCCACGGGGACCAGGTTCTCCCGGCGGCAGATCCGGGCCGCATCCTCGTTCAGCGCCTCGCATGGCTGAATCCCCTCGAGGGTGACGAACGGCAGGCCGTACGACTCCGCCAGGGCCGGGTAGACCACCTCCTCGGGAACCTGCCCGACCCGGATCAGGACCTCCTCGAAGGGCTGGTGCAGGCGGCCGGCCTCCTCGAGGAGTTCGGTCAGCCGGTTCCGCGGCAGGACTCCGCGCTCCTCCAGGATCGCATCGAGAGGCTTTCGGAACAAGGTTGCGGTGATGATCTTGGCCATGGCTGTTCCCCCTTCTTCCCCTATCGGCAGGCCTGCTCGTTCACCTGACCGTAAGGAAATCCGTGACCCCGTCCGACATAGGAGGGGGATACGACGCATGGATCAGACGCATCAGGCATCATCCGCCCGGGACCGGGGCATGCCGCTCCTTGCCGGAGTGCTCTTCCTGCTGGCCGCGGCCTGCTGGCATCCCGTCCAGGGCGTCAGCGTCTCCGCCTCCCGGTTCCAGCGCCTCGATTTTTCCCCGTCAGGAGGGGAAGGGGGAGCCCGGTTCCTGTTCTCCTTCGCCGGCAACGTTGGCGCCGAGGTCCGCAAGGAGGTCGGCCTGCCGCTGATCTATCTCGACATCCTGGGCGGAAAGCTCGACCTCAGCCCTGTCGTCATGCCCTTCGCCACCGGCCCCGCCCGGCTCCTGCGCCTCAACCAGATTTCCCAAAGCCCCCCGGTGGTCCGGGCCACCTTCTTCCTTCGGCAACTGGGCGTTCCCCAGGTCCGCAAGGTGGAAGGAGGCCTGGAAGTCCGATTCCCCGCAGGGGCACCCCCCCGGGAATTCGAGCGGGCCATGGCCGATCGCCCGGCCCCCTTTTCCCTGCTTCCCCCGGGCCTCGAATCGCGGCCCCCGGTCCCCCCTCCCGCCAATCCCCCGCTGACCCTCGACCTGAAGGGGGCCGTCGCCTCAAACCTTCTGCGCGAACTGGCCCGCCAGGCGGGAATGAACATCCATTTCCGCGACCCCTTCGAGATGCCCATCGACATCCAGGCGGTGGCTTCCAGCGCGCTTGATGCCATGGTCACCGTGGTTGGGCAGTTGGGCGGAACGGTTTCCATTGAAGACGGGGAGATCTGGGTGTCTCGCGTGGACAATCCCCTTCTGCGCTTTTCCGAACGGGATGTCGTCGAACGGGCGGACCTGCGGGAACTGCTCCTGGGAGACACCCTCCGGGCTCTCGGCCAGATGGGCGAGCTCAACATCATCCTCGACCAGTCCCTGGCCGGGGTGCGCGACAAGAAGGTTGACATGTACCTCAACCGCATGACGTACCGGCGGGCCTTCGAAACCATTCTCCA
>CAZKPI010000736.1:2339-2748 GCA_964554555.1 uncultured bacterium | reverse complement strand
AGAGCAGGACGAGCACCAGACACTGGAAGGGCTCGGCATACGAAGTCCCGGCGAGGAAGATCAGTTCCGGGTTCGACACCCAGGCCAGCAGGCCGACCGTTCCCGCGACCCCGTTCTTCCGCGCCAGCAGAAGGCCGGCGGCCACGAGGAAGAACAGGTTGCCCAGCCCGCCCAGGGCCTCCCCGCCGAGCAGTCGCCCCCAGGCCAGGACGGCGGCGTGGGCCAGCGGCCGGTGGACATTGGGCTGTGGGGACGCCTGCCAGAGCGAGCCGTGTTCCATGAACTCGCGGATGGCCGGAAGGTGGTAGACGTGGTCGTCATGGGCGGTGGAAGGGGCCAGGGCGAAAGCCCCGGCCAGGGCGCCGAACCCCAGCAGGACCACCCAGGCCGACCAGTGGACCCCGGTCAG
>CAZKPI010000736.1:2043-2251 GCA_964554555.1 uncultured bacterium | reverse complement strand
GGGCGCCGGCGGCCAGCAGGACCACGGCTCCCGCCGTCACCCAGACCAACCCTGCCGCCAGGCGCGACACCGGCCCCGCCGCCGGCACCCCCAGCCCGGCGAGGAGGCCGCCGCCCAACCGCTCCAGCCCCAGCATGGCCAGCAGACAGCCGGCCAGGGCGGCGGTCCCGGCGGCGAGGGCGCGGGGGAGGTCGGCCAGGTCCGGCCC
>CAZKPI010000736.1:0-2002 GCA_964554555.1 uncultured bacterium | reverse complement strand
ACGGCCAGGAGCTGGGCCGCCGTCCTACGGTCCATTCCCGCCCCCATGGACACCTCCATTCCCGATCGGGGAGCTGACGCCGGCGGCCTTGGCGCGGAGCCGCGCGAGGAAGGCATCCCAGGCCGCGCGGTGATAGCGGGGAGCCTCAACGTCGAACCGCCGCAGAACCCGTTCGAAGGCGAAGGTCCACTGATCCCCGGTCGGGCCCAGGGCCCAGGGCCGGGGTCCGTCGGCAAAGACCGGTTCCAGCCGCACCTGGGGGCAGAGGCCGAGGGCGTTCTGCCAGGCCTCCCGCGCCTCGTCGGGCCGGCCGGCGGCGGCCAGGGCATCGCCGAACCGCTCGAGGAGCCAGGGGTTGCCCGGGTCGGCCTCCAGCAGGCCCTGCAGGCGGTCGAGCGCCGGACCGGGGGCCAGGAACCGCAGGGACAGGAAGGCACTGCGCAGGTGCTCGTGCTCCTTGCTCCGGCGGGCGATGCGGTCCTGGACCAGCGGGTAGACGCGCTCGAACAGGTCCCGGTCGCCCGCCTGCGCCGCCGCTTCGAGCAGCCATTCCAGGCGTCCCATCCCCCAGCCTTCGGCGGCGGGGAAGGCCGTCGTCAGGGCGGGGGCCGGCCCCGAGGCCAGAACCTCCTGCTGGAGCGCCGCCAGGTCCCAGGCTTCGCGGATGGGAGGGGGCAGTTCCGACCCGACGGCGGGGGGCAGGCTCCGGGCGGGCAGGATCAGGCCGCGCCGGCCCAACTGCCGGCCAACCTCGGCGAGGTCGCCGACCGCATAGAAGGAGGCGGGAACCGCCACTGCCCAGCGTTCGGCCAGGGCGGCGGCCATGCTCGCGCCGATGGCCGGATGGTCGAGCACCAGGGCGGCCCCCCACCCGCCACGACGGGTCGCTTCCCAGGCCGCGTCGGCCGGATCCTGGCCGGCCCATTCCCGGGCCAGGGCCAGCTGACCCCACCGGACCCCCGTCAGGTCGCGGGGTTCGAGCCGGACCGCGTCAGCCAGGTCGCCGGCCGCCCGATCGGCCTGGCCGAGGAGCATCAGAACGCGCCCCCGCAGGAACCGGGGCAGGTAGTAGCCCGGCCAGCCCCCGACCAGGGTGTCGAGTTCGGGCAGATCGTCGCCGGTCGGGGGAAGGCCGGTTCCCCAGCGGATCAGCAGGCGCTGGAGACGCAGGCCCAGGAGACCGGGCCGCGCCTGGACCGCCTCGTCAAGAAGGCCAACCCAGGCCGGGTCTCCCGCCTGCAGGCGGTCCAGGGCGCGCCGATAGAGGAAGGGCCCCTGGTGGACCCCCAGGAGGCCGGCCGCGGCCAGGGCTCCCAGTCCCGCCATCACCCACCGGACCGCGGCGGCCGGAGGGCGGGGCCCCCTGGTGACGGGGCCCGGCCGGGCCGCGGCGGGGGCATGGTCCGGGAGCGCTTCCAGGAAGACCCCCAGCAGGAGCGCCAGCAGTGAGGGGGTGAACCAGACGAAGTCGAAGCACCCGAGGACGAGGAAAGCCGCGCCCAGGGCACGCCCCGTGGGAGTCAGGCCGGGGGAGGCCGCCCACAGGCCGAGACCGGACAGGAACAGCAGAACCAGGGGGATTCCCCCCGTCAGTGCCGCCTCGAGCAGAAGGGAATGGGTGTGGGGATAGACCCAGTCGTAGGGGACCAGGGCCATCTCGGGGGGAAGGTCCTGCGGCAGGTGTCCGTAGGAGAGGAGCCCCCAGCCGGTCCAGGGGCTCGCCTGGATGAGGCGCCCGGCCGCCCGCCAGATGAACCACCGTTCGTTGTGCAGGATTTCGCCCCACAGCGAGGTCCCCCATACCTTGTACAAACTTAGAAGAATGACACTCCCGACGATGGCGGCCGTCCAGGCTGGAGAAAGGCCGGACAGACGCTTCCGGGCGGTGAGCGCGGCCACCAGCAGGAAGACCAGGATCGCCGCCCGCCCGCCGCTGGCGATGAGGGTGAGGAAGTAGACCAGGAAGCCCCCGGCGCGGGCCAGCCGCCGGGTTGACGGCGGA
>CAZKPI010000735.1:0-2751 GCA_964554555.1 uncultured bacterium | reverse complement strand
ACTTGATTTGTTCCGACATGGTGCGCGACAGGGGAACGGTACTGCGGATGATGGTGTACAGGTCGTCCTGGTGCATGGGGGTGCCGCGGTGGAAGGCCTCGACCATGGCCGCCTCGACGACGTGCTCGATCTCGGCCCCGTTCCAGTATTCGGTGGCGACGCTGAGCAGGGTGAGGTCGAACTGGGCGGGGTCGTTGCCGCGCCGCTTGAGGTGCACGCGGAAGATTTCCTCGCGGTCCTTGTCGTTGGGCAGGTCGATGAAGAACACCTGGTCGAACCGGCCCGTGCGGATGATTTCGGCGGGCAGAAGGTCGATGCGGTTGGCGGTGGCGGCCACGAAGACGTCGGCCGACTTCTCCTGCATCCAGGTCAGGAAGGCGGAGAAGATGTGCGAGCCGGTACTGCCGTCCTTCATCGCCACACTGCTGATGCCGCCCTCGATCTCGTCAATCCACAGGATGGCCGGGGCCACCGCCTCGACGAACTTGATGGCCCGGTGGAAGGCTCCTTCCGGGGTGCCGTACAGGCCGCTGTAGATCTGGTTCATGTCGAGCCGGAACAGGGGCAGGTTCCAGGAGTGGCTGATGGCCTTCACCGACAGCGACTTGCCGCAGCCGGAGATGCCCATCATCAGCAGACCGCGGGGCGGGGTGATGCCGGCGGCCGCCGCTTCCGGGGTGAACAGCTTCTTGCGCTTGATCAGCCAATCCTTCAGGTTCTGCAGACCGCCGACCTCGTTGATGCTGGAGGAGACCCGCACGTATTCGAGGATGCCCGACTTGCGGGCCATCTGCTCCTTCTCGTCGCTCAGCGCCGTCAGCAGACCGTCGTCGATGACCTTCAGGTTCCACAGCACCTTGTTCAGGCTGTGCTGGGCCTCCACGCCGGTGAACCCCTTCAGGGTGACGGCCGCCTGGGTCACCTGGTCGGCGGTCAGGCGGTTCTCGGCCCCCTTCTTGACGGCGCCGGCCACCGCCTTCTCCACGATCTCCCGCAGTTCGGCGGTGTCGGGGAGCAGGAAGTCGACCAGGTGGATGTCCTTCGCCAGGGGAGGCGGGGGAAAGATGTCTGAGCCCAGGAGGAACAGGAACCGGTTGGTGCCGCGGAAGGCGGATCCGATGTCGCGCAACCGGCGCTGGATCGTCGGCCGGTCGAGGAAGGACACGAGGTCGCGGCAGACGAAGAAGGCTGGCTCGGGATGGGCGGCGATCCGGTCGAGAGCCGCCTCGGGCGTGGGGGCCGGATCAACGGTCGTCTCCCCGCTGGTCAGGCCGTGGGAGAGGTCCCAGGTGAGGAGGGGGCGGTCACTGCCGTAGACCGACCGGGAGAAGAGGGCCAGGGCGCCGACCGCCTGGTCCTCCTCGTAGGTGTTGATCCCGATGATGGGATACCCGGCGATCAGGGCCTTCTTGATGGTGGCGACCCGCTCCGCGCGCATCGGCTCAGGCTTTGGGATGCTGGTCCGGCCGCCGCGGGCGGGCCGGCGCCGGGACGGGCTGATCATCCGGGGAGGCGGCCGTCACCATCTGGCGGTACAGGTCGATCTCGAAGAGCTCGGGCCCGCCGCCGCGACCGGTGAGACCGTCGGTCAGGCTGGTGGTGACGATGGGGGAGGGTCGGGGCTGGTTGTTCATCTTCCGAATCTCCGATGCCGATGATGGGGATATTAAACCACATTTCCCGGAGGGTGTCATGCGGTTTGCCCCCCCTTTCCACCCCGCCGGCCGACGGGTTCGCCTCCCGGCCGGCGTCGTCGATCCCCTCCTCGCCAGCGATGACCTCCTGGACCGGTGGCGGGCCGCCCGCCGGGCCGGTCTCTCCCGGCCGGAGGCGGGGGACAAAAAAGTGACAGATGGTCTTGCGCCCGAAGGTCGGTTGTGGTATGCTACCTCTCCTGCCCTGGTTGGTCCTGACCAGAAACATGCGCCAGGGTTCTTTGGAGGAACCACCATGAACGTCCGTGTCACCGTCGTTGCCGCCCTCGCTGGCCTGCTGGTGTTGTCCTGGCTCCACGCCGCGGGTGCCGCCCCGTTGGCCGAGCTCGACCAACAGCTGATCGCCGAGATCCAGGCCAACCACCAGACCGTCTCCCACAAGGCCGGCCTGGTCAACACCATCGACCGTCTTCTCGACTGCGCCGCCGCCGGCCGCATCGAGGTCGCCCTCCTCGGCCTCCAGCAGACCCCCGACTGGGTCGTCGCCGCCTGGCAGAAACTGGAACCCGCCGTCAAAGAGGTCAGCCTGTCCCGGTACCGCATGGTGCTCGAGGAAGGGAAGCCCGCCGCCAAGACCGATTTCTACCGGTTCCGCACCGTCCGCGAGGACGGCGTGGTCAGCGAGATCCTCCTGCAGAACCTGCCCAAGGAGAAGCGCGCCGCCGTCATCTTCCAGATCGAGGATGGCGACCCCACCGGCCAGTTCAAAAACCTGTCCGCCACCCTGGAAGACCTGCTCTCCTGCATCGAGGAAGGCCAGATCACCATGACCGGCGTCGCCTTCACCGAGGTGCCCCAGCGGGTCCACGACCTGTGGAAGGCCAACGCCGACCCCCGCCTCGCCGGCGAGGAGGTCACCGTCCAGCGGTTCGAGGCCGACACCCCCGGCGGCATCGATGTCTACTGGCGCCTGTCGGCCACCACCGCCCCCGGCCACTGCGAGCAGACCATGCTGATCTTCCGCGACCGCCTCGTCTTTGACGTGCTCAACGAGGACATCAAGACGTTCTGACCGATCTTCCTCCATCAACGGGCG
>CAZKPI010000734.1:246-2757 GCA_964554555.1 uncultured bacterium | reverse complement strand
ACATCTCCACCGACTCCTTCGCCCTCGTGAAACGGCTGGCCGAGGCCGCCGGCATCCGGGCCGCGGTCACCAACAAGGGCGGCCTCGTGGTGGGCAGTCACCCCCAGCCCCGGCTCGTCGTCAGCGGTCATGTCGACACTCTCGGAGCGATGGTCAGCGGCATCAACAGCGACGGGCACCTGGCCTTCACCAAGATCGGCGGGCCCCTTCTGCCCGCCTTCGAGGGGAACTACGTGACCGTGGTGACGGGCACGGGCAAACGGTTCCCGGGAACCCTCATTCTTCAGAACCCGGCCGCCCACGTCAACAAGGAGGCGGGAACGCTGGAACGCAAGCCCGAGAACATGTACATCCGCCTCGATGCCGAGGTGTCGTCGAAGAAGGACACCGAGGGACTCGGCATCGGCATCGGCGACTACGTGCTGTTCGACCCGCACTTCCAGTATACCGAGAGCGGTTTCGTCAAGACGCACTTCCTCGACGACAAGGCCGGCTGTGCCGTCCTGATCGACGGCTTCCTGCGCCTGGGCGCGGCCCGGCTGAAGAAACTGCCGGTCTGCTTCTTCTTCTCGAACTACGAGGAGGTCGGCCACGGCGCGGCGGCCGGCTTCCCCGCCAGTGCCCTGGAGATGCTGGTGGTCGACATGGGAGTGGTGGGCCGCAACGTCGCGGGCGACGAGTTCTCGGTTTCGATCTGCGTCAAGGACTCCTCGGGTCCTTACGATTACGGGATGCGGCAGGCCCTGGTCCGCCTGGCCCGCGACTGCCGGCTTTCCCACAAGCTCGACGTCTTCCCGTTCTACGGCTCCGACGGCTCGGCCGCCCTGGCCGCCGGCCACAACATCCGCGTCGGCCTGATCGGCCCCGGGGTCTCCGCCTCCCACGGCAACGAGCGCACCCACGTCAAGGGCCTGCTGGCCACCCGCGACCTGATGCTCGCCTACATCGAGGAAACCCTGGGCTGATCAGCAGGGAACGAGCCAGCCCGGCGCCTTTCCCCCCCCGTGTGCCGGGGGTTCGCGGCGAGGCGCGTCATTGGGGTTTGGCGCGGCCGCGCGCGACGACACAGGGACACCGCCAGCCGCGAGCCGGTCAGGTTCTTCCCGGCGGGGGGCCGCATCGGCCCATTCCGGGAAAGGGGCTACTTTCCCTCGACCGGTCCGGTCACCTTGCCGTCCTGGAAAAGGTAGACCTCGGTCTTCGGCGACACGGCACCGGTGGCCATGTCCTCTTCCAGGCGCTGGACGACCAGTTCGGGCCGCCCGTCACCGGTGCGGTCCTCGAACGTGACGCGGCCGCCTTTGACGGCTTCGGCTTCCCAGAGGATGGCCAGCTTCCCCTTGACGACGGCCAGCAGGACCAGGTCAACGAACCCGCCAGCGCCGCCCGTGTCGAGGACCAGCACCGCATCCCTGGCCCCGGGGGCGGTGAACTCGCCAATCGCGGTCTCGACCAGACAGCGGCCATCGGTCTTCAACACGGGAGTCAGGACACTGCCAGATGCGAGCACGAGTTCGTCGAAATGCCCGACCGCCCCTTCCCGTTTGCCCTCGACAAGCAGGAGGGTGCCAAGAGGGCCGAGGTCGAGCTGGAAGGAGGCGACCTTGTCGCGGGGCGGCACCAGAGGCTCCTCGCTGTCCGGGGGGGAACCGGCAGGGAGGGGCGAGGGAACGGTCACGGGTTCATCGCCGGGTGCGGCGCCGGCAGGCGGCACCGCCGCGAGAAGCAGGCACAGGGCCAGAAGGAAAATGGGCAACCGACGCATGGGGGATTTGTCTCCTCGAAGGGTCAGAGCAGGCCGTTGGCGGGAGAGTAGAATTCGTTCGCGGCGAAGGAATCAACCTTGGCGAGCTTGACCCCGAACATCTTCGAGACCAGCTGACGTTCGGGGGCGGTCAGCTCGAGACCGAGGCACATTTTGAGCTTCAGCCCGTAGCCGATGGGCTCGCGGGCCTTGCCCTTCTGCAGGTCGGCCCAGGATTTGTTGAGCAGTTTGGAGTAGGGGCCGGCGTTGTAGGCCACCACGGCCTTGATCAGCTTTTCCTCACCCTGGGCCTCCTTCACCGCATCGACCTGGAAGATCTGGTTCAGCAACAGGATGCCGCCCTTGAGGTTCTGAGCGGGGTCGCGGGGGTTGATGCCCAGCCCCCGGGCGGTGGCCGGCATCAACTGTGAGAACCCCAGGGCCCCCACACAGCTGGTGACCATCGTCCCGTTGGTGTGCTTCATGATGCCGTTGCTTTCGATCCAGATGATGGCCTTGAAGAAATCCTTGGGGGTGACCGTCTGGCCATACCGGTTCACCAAGGCGGGGAATTCCCAATCTTCGGCCTTGGCCAGGGCGTCGGAGAACCACTTGGGGAAATCCTTCGAACCGGCGGTGACGCCTTTCTTGCCGGGCTCGGGCGGGGGCACCAAGGCGGGAGGCTTGGGGGCGAGGGTCTCGGGGGTGCCGGTGGCGGCCGGGGGCTCGTCGGGGGGTACCGGCTCAAACCGGCCGCCGGACTCACT
>CAZKPI010000734.1:0-220 GCA_964554555.1 uncultured bacterium | reverse complement strand
GGTTTCATCGGCGAAGGGGGAACCGGCCGCCACCAGGAGGGGGGAACCGGCGAGAACCACGACGACCAGGGCTGTCAACAGCAGAAAACGCAACATCGGCGCCTCCTATGACGAATGCGTATGTTTAATTATACTCCCCCACCCCCACCCCGCGGGGCTCCCTGTCACCCAGCCAGGCCCCAGGAGAAACCGGCCGCCGCTATCCGAAAAACCAGTGGTC
>CAZKPI010000733.1:0-2763 GCA_964554555.1 uncultured bacterium | reverse complement strand
GCCAACGAAGACCTGGCACTCGCGGCCTAATTAGGCCCGACGGTTCCCGGGGGACGACGCCGGTAGGCTCCCGAAGAACCGACGACAAATCCGGCTGGGTGACGTGGGGGGCCCCTGGCGCCCGTCATCGAGACGTTCCAGACGGCTCGGGTGAGTAGAGACCGGCCTGCGGGTTACGAAAGCCTTAAACCAAAAAACGCAGGACATGATGGTAGACGGTGTCTGTGATCCTCTTCGGACGCGGGTTCGATTCCCGCCACCTCCATGAGACGCTGATCTGATCAGCGTTTGCTCTTGACCGCCCCGTGTGGTGCACAAATTAGCACACACGGGGATTGTCTTTATGGGCCGCAACTACCTCTGCCAGATTGGCGACCGCTGGTATTTTCGCATCCGCATCCCCAAGGACCTCCGACCATGGTTCCCGGGGAGAGAGATCAAGGTATCCCTGAAGACCAAGTCCTATCGGGAGGCCTGTCAGTTGTTGCCGACCAGGCTGTCGGCAACCTACGGGCTGTTCTTCCGGTTGCGGACCCCCTATCTGAGCGATGAGGAACGGCGATCGCTGGCAACCGGGGGATTTTCGCCTTCTGTTCGCCAAGCAGGGAATTCCGCCCCGCCCTCGCCCCCACCTTCCACACCTGACCACCCTCCCGCGGCCGATTCCCTGTCCGTTGCCAAAGCCGTCGGGCAATATCTCCAGGACGGGATGACCAGCGGGCGCTGGACCCCCAAGACCACCCACGAGGTCGAGGCCATCCTGAGCCTCCTGGCCGAGGTCATGGAGGGCATGACCATGCAGCAGGTGACCTACCAGGTCATGCTCGACGTAAAGGGAAAGCTGGCCCGCCTGCCGGCCAACCTCCGGAAGAGCCCGGAGTATCGTGCCAAGCCGGTGGCTGCGATCCTTCAGATGTCTATCCCCAGGCCCCTCCATCCGACCACGCTGAACAAGTACCTGATCCAGATCTCTGCCTTCTTCAAATGGTCGGTCAAGCACGGGTTCATCGACCGCAACTATGCCGAGGGCCTCACCATCAAGCGCCGGATAGACACCTCGACTGAGCGGCTGGGGTACTCCCCCGACGACGTGGCCCGCATGCTGGAGGTCCCGATCTTCACGGGTGGGTGTCCGCCCCGCTGAACCGGAGAAGTTCTGGATCCCCCTCATCGGCTTCCTGTCAGGGATGCGCCTCAACGAGATCTGCCAGCTCCATACCGACGATGTCGTGACCATCGACGGGGTCCCCTGTTTCGACGTGAACGACGCCGGCGACAAGCAGCTCAAGACCGCATCGAGCCGCCGGGTGGTCCCCATCCACCCCCAGCTGATGGAGATCGGGCTCCTGGACTATGTAGCCCGAATGCGGAAGGCCGGACACCAAAGGCTCTGGATGAACCTGACCCTGCGCCGCGATGGCTATGCCCAGGCGTTCTCCAACTGGTTCCAGCGGTTCAACCGGGCCCACATCACCGACGACCCCCGCAAGGTGTTCCACTCCTTCCGCCACACCGTCGCCGACACCCTGAAACAGAAGGGTGTGGCCGAACCCATCATCGCCGAGCTCCTCGGCCACGCGGCCACCTCGATCACCATGGGTCGGTACGGCAAGCGGTTCCAGCCTCGAATCATTCGGGACGCCCTCTCATGCATCTCCCTTCCATCACTCGCGGCTCTTACCCTCCCGGGAATGAAGTCCCCTGGAGAACAGGAGGCTTTCCTGGAAAGAGTACCCACATAACGCCTTCAGTGGATTCCTCCTTTCTCCCTGGTATATCATCTGGCCGACCATGACTGACATACCCCGTGAGAAGAAGAAACGGTTCCGGCCTCCACCCATGATCCCGGCCACCGCCGCCCTGGTCGAAGTGTATGAGGATTTCCTCAAGGTCATTTCCCGAACGGATGTGGAACGGAAAAAGGTTGAGGAGAAACCGTTAGATCTCTCGAATCTAGAAGGCCAGGATACCCTTCTGAAGATCATGATCGCAGCCCATTTCAAGGCGATGGGTTACGAGGAATCGGGTTCCGACGAAAACCAGTTTCCCAATGATCTTCGGATTCAGATCATGACGGGAGCAAGGAGCAGATCCGCAATTTCCATCATTTCATTCAACAACAGGATGGTACGGCGGATGCTCGAAGTCGCCTGCCTGGAAGATGGCCGCGGCGGAAATGATCTTGTCGCCTGGGTGAAGGAAACCCTTCTCGCGAAAAAACCTCTCACATCCTACTGGTTCAAGAAGGGGAAGACCCGAATCGCGTATATTCCGTATGAGGGACCCGTCCACGAAAGGGAGAAATCAACCTATCTGGGGGTCTTCAAGAAATTCGCCGCTTTCTTCTATGCGGAACTTGTAAGCCATATCGGGGAAGCGTTCTCAGTGTGGAAGGATGGGCAGCGCCCAAATGGCGATTTTTACATCGGAGTCTGCCCCTATTGCCGGCGGATCTATGTGAAAACACGATACGATCAGCAATACTGCAGTTACGAAAAGACCAAAAGGTGGTGCCGTCAGTATTCCACCCGACCGGACCCACCCACCAAGGGGAAGAGGCCACGACTACGTCAGACCGGACCTCAACCCCCTACCTGAGAGGGGATCCCCCAGTTCGGAATGCCGAAAGTTCCTTTCGCCGGGTCTGGATCTCGGCCTCCAGGCGGCTGAGCAGGTAGCTGGTCAGTAGCTCGTTCTTGGCAACGTCAAGACGGTTGGCCAGGCGGCAGACGCTCGCCAGAGAGGCCCGCTGAAGAAGGCTGG
>CAZKPI010000732.1:0-2799 GCA_964554555.1 uncultured bacterium | reverse complement strand
GCCCCCCGAACCCGGGCAGGGCCATGGCGGCCAGCCACGCCAGGATGACGAGGCGGCCCCCGCCTCGTCCGCTGGTCCGGCGCGGGATCAGAACCTCCCGCCGTTCGGAACGATGTCCATCATGGTTCATGGGTGGGTGCTCCTTTCCCCGCGAGGCGGGAGGGAATGCTGATGAGGCACCAAGAGGAAGATCTGAGGTCTGCCTGCTCCCGGCGGCCCGACGGTCGTGCCCGGTCGGCCGCGCCTGCCGGTCAGTCGTGCTCGGAGAAGGCCGAGAAGTCGTCGGCGGCGAACCCCTTGACAATGTAGCCCCCCGATTTCTCGTCGCTTTCCAGGGTCAGCAGGCCGGCGGCCTGGGCCGCCTCGAGCAGGCGGTTGAAGGTGCGGAATCCATAGTAGGTCTCGTTGAAGCCCGGCTTGCGGCGCCGCAAGGCCTGCTTGACCATCGAGCCCCAGATCTTGTCGGCCTCGCCGCGTTCGGCGAACAGGGCCTCGACCGTCTCCACGACCAGGTCGAAGGCTTCGGCGCGCCGCTCCTCCTCGTCGGCCGGGCTGGGCCGCCGGCCGCCCTGGCCCGCCGGCTGGGATTTGGCGGAAGCGGCGGCGGCCTTCTTGGGCTGGACCTTCTTCTGCTGCTGCCGGACAAGGTCGTCGTAGAAGATGAATTCATCGCAGTTGGCGATCAGCAGGTCAGAGGTGGAGCTCTTCACCCCGACGCCGATCACCATCTTGTCATTCTCGCGCAGTTTGCTGACCAGGGGCGAGAAGTCGGAATCGCCGCTGATGATGACGAAGGTTTCGACGTGGGATTTGGTGTAGCACAGGTCGAGGGCGTCGACGACCATGCGGATGTCGGCGGAATTCTTGCCGGACTGGCGCACGTGCGGGATCTCGATCAGCTCGAACGAGGCCTCGTGCATGACGGTCTTGAACTCTTTGTACCGCTCCCAGTCGCAGTAGGCCTTCTTGACGACGATACTGCCCTTCAGCAGGAGGCGCTCGAGGACCTTCTGCAGATCGAAGCGGGCATAGTTGGCATTCTTCACGCCGATCGCGATGTTCTCGAAATCAAAGAACACCGCCATGTTCATGGCTTTGTCGCGGGTTTCACTCATGGGGAAAAAGGGTCTCCACAATCGTTGATGTCTGACGGGGCGGCGCGAAACCGACGCCCCGCGGGTGAGCCAGGCACGGCGGGCCGGCCGGATGAACGGCCCGGGCCTCCGCCCGGCCTGGGTGTCATTCTACAGGAAAACCGGCCGCGCCGCTGGATCGGCCGGAAAGCCGCTGGTGCGGCGGGAGAGGCGGGAGAGAGGCAAGAGGCGGGGTCGTCAACCGGCTCAGGCCGGTTCCGGGGCGGCGGGGATGACCTTGCCCGGGTTGAGGATCAGGTTGGGATCGAGGGCCAGCTTGATGGCGCGCATCATGGCGAGGTGGGCGGGGGAACAGAACAGGTTCATCCAGGGCAGGCGCTTGTGGCCGATGCCGTGCTCGCCGGTCAGGGTGCCGCCGAGGCTGGCGGTCAGCCGGAAGATGTCCTCGAGGATGCGGGGCAGTTTGGCGTGCCATTCCGCCTCGGTCCAGGCGGGGTTCATCACCGGCGTGGCGTGCAGGTTCCCGTCGCCGGCGTGGCCGTAGCACGGGATCTCGATGTCCCACCGGCGGGCGATCTCGAGCAGGCCCCCGACCATGGCGGGGATGGCGGCGATCGGCACGACGATGTCCTCGAGGCTCTGGCGGGGACTGCGCACCTTGAACGCCTCGGCCACGTTGCGGCGGATCTTCCAGACCCGCTCCGAGGTGGTGTGGTTGTCGGCCACGAACACCTCGATGGCGCCGGCCTTCAGGCACTGCTCGCCGACCGCCTCGTAGGCCGCCTCGACCTCGCGGGCGCTGGAGCCGTCGACGGTGATCAACAGCATGGCGCCCGCCTGGCGGTAGTCGAGGGTCTCGTTCAGGTATTCGCACGCGGCCGTGAAGCTGGTGCGGTCCATGAACTCGACGGCGGTGGGGATGACCCCGCCCCCGGCGATGATGCGCGGCACCGCGGCGATGGCCGTCTCGGGACTGGGGAACAGCACCAGCAGATCGACGCTCGCTTTGGGCAGGGGCATCAGCTTGAGGGTGACCTTGGTGAAGATGCCGAGCGTCCCTTCGCTTCCCACCATCAGCTGGATGAGGTTGTACCCGGTCACGTCTTTTGACAGTTTGCCGCCAAGGGTGACGATCTCGCCCGTCGGGGTGACGACCTCCAGGCCGGTCACGTAGCGGCCGGTGACGCCGTATTTGACGGCCTTGCCGCCGCCGGCGTTCTCAGCCACGTTGCCCCCGACATAGCAGGTCTCGAGGCTCATCGGGTAGCCGGCGAAGAACAGGCCGGCCTCGCGCACCAGCGGGTTGATCTCGTTGGTGACCAGCCCCGGTTCGACGGTGATGGTCAGGTTGTCGCGGTCGAACTCGAGCACCTTGTTCAGCCGGTCGGACAGCAGGACGATGCCGCCGCAGACCGGCACCGCACCGCCTGACAGGCCGCTTCCGGCGCCGCGCGGGGTGACCGGCACGCGTTCGCGGTTGGCCAGTTTCAGGATGGCGGCGATCTCGGCCGCCGACCCCGGGCGCACCGCGCAGTCAGGCAGGTGGGCGTATTCCTTCTCGGCCACCTCGTCGTGCGAGTAGGCCTCGAGCTTCTCGGGGTCGCCGGCGATGACGTGGGCCGGGCCGACGATGGCCCGCAGTTCGTCGAGGATGGCCGGGGTGAGCGGCCGGTAGGCGGCCGCGCCGGGGGCGGCGGCGGGGCCC
>CAZKPI010000731.1:642-2808 GCA_964554555.1 uncultured bacterium | reverse complement strand
CGTCAGCGGAGGGAGCGGCGACACCCAGGGCGCCGGCGCCCCCGTCGCCGACGGCGACCAGAACACCTCGGGCGGCCGTTCCCCCGACCCGGCGGGTTCGATCTTTTCCACGAACCATCCGGCGGCCAAGATCCCGACCGGCGGCACCTTCACCGGCACCGCCGGCCCGGCCGGCATCCCGCCCAAACAGGG
This sequence comes from uncultured bacterium, assembly GCA_964554555.1. Lineage (GTDB taxonomy): Bacteria > Muiribacteriota > Ozemobacteria > Ozemobacterales > Ozemobacteraceae > Ozemobacter. Next base: position 2,616 of record CAZKPI010000731.1, on the reverse strand, counting down.
CGATTACGCCTGGGTCGAACCCTGCCCTTCGGGCGGATCGCCGGCCGGCGGCGGCGGGCAGAACGCCTGGGCCCATGACGGCGACCTGCCGGGGGCCGGCCAGACGGACGGCAACCAGCTCGGCGGCAAGACGCCGGGCGGCCCCGGCAACGCCGACGGCCACGGCCAGGACATGGACGGCAAGCCCGCCGGGGTCGATGGCAACGGCCTCGGCCAGACTGGCAAGCCCGGCCAGGCCGACGGCAGTGGCTACAACCAGGACGGCAAGCCTGGACAGGCCGACGGCGACGGCACCGGCCTCGACGGCAAACCAGGGCAGGCCAACGACGGCGGGTCGGCGACCACCGGCCGGCCGGGCGGAGCAACGGCCGGGCAGGCCAATTCGCCGGGCGGTTCGACCGGAAAGACCGGGCAGGCCGGCACCCCGGGAACGGGGGGCCGCACCACGGCGGCAGGCCCGGCGGACTCCACCAGCCCGGTCATCAAGTGCCCCAAGTGCGGCAAACTGCACAAGAACCCGAACTACAAGAGCCCCGGCGGCAAGAGCGGGGGCGGCGGCGGCAGTGGTGCCGTCCGCGGCGGCTGTTGACCGGGCCGCGATCGTTCGACCCCATGACATCCCCGCCTCCGGGCGGGGATGTCCTTTTCCGCCGGAGAAGGGCCCTTCCCACCGCCCGCGGCTGACGGTATGATGGGGGAGGTCCGGGTGTTCCGCCGGGCCGGATTTTCCCCTGAAAGGACCCCCGCCGTCATGAAACGACGCGATTTCCTGAGATGGACCCTGGCGGGCACCGCGGCCGCCGGACTGGTCGGCCCCCGCGCCCTGCTCCCCGCCGCCGCCGAGGAGGCGGCATTCCCACCCGTCCCGGTCTATCGCACGCTGGGCCGCACCGGGCTGAAGGTCACCATCGTCGGATTCGGGGCGATGCTCACTCCCGAATCGGAGGTGATCGAGGCCGCCATCGAGGCGGGGGTCAACTACATCGACACGGCCCGCAAGTACATGGACGGCCGCAACGAGGAGATCGTGGGGCGGGCCCTCAAGGGCCGGCGCGACAAGGTCATCCTGGCCACCAAGACCCGGCCGAAGTCGGTCACCAGGGCGGAGATCTTCGAGGACGTCGAGACCAGCCTGGCGAAGCTGGGCACCGGCCACATCGACGTCATCCAGCTCCACAACCTCGATCTCGGCAACAAGGACCGGATCTTCCATCCCGAGACGCGGGCCGCCCTGAAGGAATTGCAGAAGCAGGGGAAGGTGCGCTTCCTCGGCGTGACCACCCACACCAACCAGGCCGAGATCCTCGACGCGGTGGCCACCGACCCCGAGCGGCTCTTCGACACCGTTCTCGTCTCGTACAATTTCAAAAACAGTGGTGACGTGCGGGAGGCGGTCGCCCGGGCGGCCAAGGCCGGCGTGGGCATCATCGGCATGAAGACGCAGGCGGGCGGCTACCCCACCGGCGACCTGGGAACGGCCACCCCGCACCAGGCCGCCCTGAAGTGGGTGCTGAGCGACACCAACGTGGCGACGACGATCCCCGGCATGAAGGACATGGCGATGTTGCGCGAGGACCTGGCGGTGATGGGCATGAAGTTCTCGGCCGCCGACGCCGAGGCCCTCGAGCGGTACGGGCGGGTCATCGACAAGACCTTCTGCCGCCTGTGCGCGAAGTGCGAGCCGGGCTGTCCCCGCGGAGTGCCCATCAGCGTCGTCAACCGCAGTCTGATGTATGCCGAGGCCTACGGCCAGGCCGCCCTGGCCCGGGAGACCTACGGCGAGATCCCCGCCGGCCGGTCGGCCCTGGCCTGCGGCGGGTGCGGCACCTGCCAGGTCCATTGCCCCAACGGCCTGGACATCCCTGCCAAGATGCGGACGGCGCGGGCCCTCTTCGCGTAGGAAGCCGGAGATGACCGGGAACCGCAGGCGGCGTTCGCTGGTCCTCCTGTTCGCGGCGGCCGCGATCCTGGCGG
>CAZKPI010000731.1:0-584 GCA_964554555.1 uncultured bacterium | reverse complement strand
TGGCCATGATCCGGCCGGTCGGACCGGTCACCTCCTCGCCGCCGGCGGAATCCCGGGGGATGTCCAGGACCGTGATGCCCCCCGGGCCAGCCCGCCCCTCCCGGCGGCACCGGATGCCGGCCCCGGTGCGGCCCCCGCGGCCGGCGGCGGGGCCGGCACCGATGCAGACTGCCTGCCCCCCGCTGGTTTCGCCCCGGGGTGGGTGGCCGACGGCGCGGTGGAGACGTTCGACCGTGACACCCTCTACGAACACATCAACGGCGAGGCCGAACTGTACCTTCCCTACGGGTTCGAGCGGCTCACCGCGGCGTATTTCAAGCCGGCCGCCGGCCCGCAAACGGGCCTGGGGATCGATCTCTACCGCATGGGTTCCCCCCTCGACGCCTTCGGGATCTTCTCGAACTACCGTTCCCCCGAAGGCGAGGAAGCGGGCATCGGCGCCGGGTCGGAGATCTCGGACTACCACCTGCTGTTCTGGCAGGACCGGTATTTCGTGCGGCTCTCAGCCTCGGGCGGCAAGCCGGGCCGGCCGGTCCTGCGGGCGGCGGCCGCGGCCGTGGCGGGCGTTGCCGCGGCCCGGCGGC
>CAZKPI010000730.1:0-2808 GCA_964554555.1 uncultured bacterium | reverse complement strand
ATGGGATTTTCGGGTAGAATGCCCCTGCTTACCCACTTCACCTGCAGACAGGAGGCACCATGCACCAGACGACTCATCGGGCCGATATCGGGGTCTTTGGCGGAAGCGGCTTCTACTCGTTCGTCGCCAAGACCGAGGAAGTCAAGATCAACACCCCCTACGGCCCGCCCAGCGACTCCGTCTCGATCGGCGAGATCGACGGGGTGAAGGTCGCCTTCATCCCCCGCCACGGCCGGGGCCACACCCTGCCCCCCCACAAGGTGAACTACCGCGCCAACCTCTGGGCCATGCATGCCCTCGGCGTCTCCCGCATCATCTCCCCCTGCGCCTGCGGCTCCCTCCAGCCCCACATCAAGCCGGGCGACTTCGTGGTCTCCGACCAGTTCGTCGATCGCACCAGCGGCCGGGCCGACACCTTCTTCGACGGCCCCTCGGTCGCCCACATCTCCTCAGCCGACCCCTACTGCCCCGAACTCCGCAAGCTCACGGCCCAGGTGATCCGCGAGAACGGCATCGTCGTCCACGAGGGCGGCACCATCGTGGTCATCCAGGGCCCCCGCTTCTCGACCCGCTCCGAGAGCCACTGGTTCACCAGGATGGGCTGGGACACCATCAACATGACCCAGTATCCCGAGGTCGTCCTGGCCCAGGAACTCGGCATCTGCATCGTCAACATCGCCCTGGTCACCGACTTCGACTGCGGCCTGGTCGGCAACGTCCCCGAGGTCACCGCCGCCGAGGTCATCGCCACCTTCAACCGCAACGCCGAGAACCTCCGCCGCATCATACAGCCCCTGCTGACCCGCATTCCCCGCGAGCGCACCCAGTGCCGCTGTGCGCAAAAGGTTACCGAAGCCGTCATCAGCTGACCGGAAAGGGGGTCACCACCCCCATTTCCCGCTCAGGCAAGGCGGTACCCCGTTGAGCGGCGCCCCAGGCGGTTCCGCGACCTTCCCTCCATACGGCAGGCCCCCCGTCACCGGGGGGCCGATGCTTCAGGAACCCGCCTCAAAAGGGCTTCACGAGCCGGAGCACGACGGCCGGCCCCGAACCTGGTCTGGCGGCACCAGTTTCCGCACCCGGCTCCTGGGGGTCATTTCACGGCGATCATGGCCTTGAGGGCCTTGAAACGCGCCTCGATCTTCGCCTTGGTGAGGGTCTTGTAGGTGTCGAGGCTGAAATGCTCGCAGGTGAAGGCCCCCATGGCACTGCCGTAGAGCATGGCGCGCCGGAACCCGTTCTCGGTGAGGTCCCCGTCGCGGGCCAGACAGCCCATGAAGCCGCCCGCGAAGCTGTCGCCGGCGCCGGTCGGGTCGGTGATCGCAGGCAGAAGGAAGGCGGGCGTGAAAAACCGGGTCTTGGCGGTGGCCGTCATGGCGCCCAGCTCCCCCATCTTGATCACGAGCCGCCGGGGGCCCATCTTCAGCAGGGCGGGGATCGCCGAGTTGAGCTTCTTCTCGCCGCTCAGCATCAGCGCTTCCTGGAGGTTGATGAACAGCACGTCGACCTTCTTCAGCACCTTTTTCAGGTCCTTCAGGGCGCCGGTGATCCAGAAGTTCATGGTGTCCATCGCGATCAGCCGGGGTTTCTTCACCCGTTCGATGACCTTCAACTGCAGGGAAGGATGGATGTTGGCCAGAAACAGGAACTCGACCTTCTGGTAGGCCGCCGGCAGTTTGGGATCGAACTTCTCAAAGACGTTCAGGTGCGTCGCATGGGTGGTGGCATCGCCGAAATCCTCGCCGTAGGACCCGCTCCAGTGGAAGGTCTGGCCGGGAACCAGCTCGAACCCCTGGAGATCCACCCCGTGCTTCTTCAGGAAGGCGATGTGCGCCGGGGCAAAATCCTGGCCGGCCACGCCCACCAGGCCGACCCGGGTGAAATAGCTGGCCACCGTCGAGAAATAGGTCGCCGAGCCGCCCAGGGCCCGCTCGCGGGTGCCCTTGGGGGTCTGGAGGGTGTCATAGGCCACCGATCCCACCACGATCATCTTGACGCTCATCGCCGTCAGCTTCTCCTTCGTTGGTTGATTGCAGGACAACGTCCTGATGATACCAGAATCCGGAACGGCCAAGGGGCCTCCCGCAGAATCCCGCCATCGGCGGGAAGCCCCGCCTGCAGGCCGCCGCCTGGACCGCCTGGCGGCCCTGCCCCTCCAGGGCGCCTCCGGGGCGCTTCCGGGTTGTTCCGGGCGGTCAGGTCAGAGCCGAAGCAGAACCCCCGCCGCCACCGCCCCCGACAGGATGGCCGCCAGTACCGCCTCCAGGGCGAGCAGGACGCGGGCGGGCCCCAGGGGCCGGCCGGCGGCCAGCTTCTTCACCCAGGCCTCACCCGCCTCGCCGGTCAGGAACTCCGCCGGGGCCAACGCCAGCAACCCGCAGATGGTCATGACCCAAGCCAGGGCGGGCAGGGCCAGGGCGATCACCCCGGCCGCCGCCAGCCGGCCTCCGGAAAACCCCGCCTGCAGGAACTGCGCGGCCAGGACGATCCCGGCCAGGCCCCCGGCCGCGGCCAGGCGGCCACTCCATTTCTGGAGCTTCACCACCTGCGGATGATCAGCCATCTTCCCGCGGATGGCCTGCATCCAGCGGGTCATGCCGACCACCGGCTTCCCGGGGACGAGAGCCGGGGCAGGGGGATCCGCGGCCGGGCCGCCCGCACCGGTGGGGGTTCCCACCGGATCAGGAGCGCCGGGAACCCTCAAGCGCCCCATGCCGCATCACCTCCAGGATTCGTGTGCCGGGGAGAACCAGGCGCCGACGGCCGCCCGCGAGGCCCGGGGCCGGCCGCGACCCCGGGGAAGACGCC
>CAZKPI010000729.1:0-2810 GCA_964554555.1 uncultured bacterium | reverse complement strand
GCGGCGGCGTCGATGTTCAGCGTTTCGTTCCAGCCCGCCGTCTCGGTTTGGGGCTGTCCCTGGGCGGCGGGCGCGGGGGCGGTCGCGGGGAACTCCTGGATCTTCAGGCCCTGGTCGGGCGAGCCGGTGGTCATCAGGAAGGTTCCCCGGCCGGTGGGCAGGAAGTCACTGCCGCAGGGTGGGGTGCCGAGTTCCCGGCCGTCGGCGCCAAGCACGTGCAGGGTGTCGGTCCGGGTGTCGCGCAGGAGGAAGGTGCCGTCGGGGGCGGCTTTCAACCGGTAGCGGCGGGGCTCGTCGGCCAGGGGGGTTCCGGTCAGGGGGATTCGGGCCGACGGCTCGGCGGCGGGGCTGGCGCAGGCCCGGGCGAAGGCGGCCCAGGACGGCCAGATCTGCAGTCCGTTGCGGAACAGGGCGGCCACCCGCCCGTCGGCGGCGGTGGCGGCGGTCAGGAAGTCTTTGGGCAGGGGGTGGGCGGCGGCCGGGGTTTCCCCCGCCAGGGGCCGGACCAGCAGGCGGCGGCCGGGCAGGTCGAGGACGAAGGCCTGGCCGTCGGCCACGGCGAGGAGGAAGCCGGAGCCGGCATCCCGGTCGGGGGCCGGGAACGGGCCGGGGATGACGGCGGCCACGGTGCCGAGCGGGATGGCGGGGGGGCGGGCGGGGCCGTCCGCGGCCGGGGCCCCGGCGGGAAAGGCGGTCAGGAAGGCCAGGGCGAGGATGAGGAAAGGCAGGATGCGCATGGCAGGCTCCTTGTTCATCAGAAGGGGAGTTCGCGGTAGGTCTTGACGGTGCCGAGGGGGCGGAAGCTGTTGAGGACGCCCACCCGGTTCCTCGAGCTGGTGGAATCGAGGGCCAGCCACTGGCCGTCGCACCAGGCATAGGCCCAGACGTGGCCGCATCGCAGTCCGGAGCTGAAGCGGCAGTCGGTGCAGTGCCCGTACTTGCCGGGGATGCCGTTGGCGCGCAGGAGGGCGACGATCAGGTTGGCCTGGTCACAGCAGTTGCCGCGGCCGCGGGCGAGGGTGGCGGCCGCGCCCTGCTGGCTGTTGTAGTAGTAGCGGTAGCCGAGGGACTGGGCGAACTGGAAGATGTTGGCGATCGTGGCGGCTGGCGTACTGCCGCGCAGGCTCCTGGCCTTGGCCTGGATGGCGGCGTTGGTGACCTGGCAGTGGGAGGTCGCCTGCAGGTAGGATTGCAGGTCGGCGGGGCAGGCGAAGGAACCGGCCGTGCCGGTGGCGGGTTTTCCCTTCCCTTCCCTGGCCTTGTCGAGGATGTAACGGAAGAGGGAAGGCCCGACGTAGCCGCTGACGTTCAGGCGGTGGTCGCGCTGGAAGGCCATGACGGCCTGCTGGGTGAAGGGGCCGAACCAGCCGTCGATGAGGTAGCCCTGGTAATAGCCGCAGGCCTGCAGGGCGCGCTGGAGTTCCTTCACCTTGGCGGCGTCCTGGCTGGTGTCGCCCTGGGGGACCCGCTGGAGGATCCAGCTGAGTTCCTGGGCTTCGGCCGATTCGGTGCCGCCTTGTGACCGGCCGAGCACGATGTCGGCGATCTGGGCGGCGAGGATCGGCACCCGCTTCGGGTTCAACTCGGGCTTGTTGAAGGAGGCCGATTCAGCCACGAAGTAGCCCGCGCTTCGGATGTAGTCGTAGGGGTTGGCGATTCCCTGGAAGGAGGCGGGGGAGAAATTGTCGTCCCAGGCCCGCCGCAGGTACCCGAGACCCTTGAGCAGGTGCGGGGAGAGGTTGAGGAAGATGAGCCCCGCGATCTGGTTCTTTTCCCAGGAGGACTTCAGATACCCTTTTCGGCCCAGGACCATGTCGCGGAAGGTGCCGGCGCAGATGCCGCTGGAGGCCGTGACCACCCAGGAGCCCTTGGGGCAGTTCTTGATGCTGAGGACGTGGTTGTTCGGGCCACTGCAGTAGGGGGTGATCGTCGTGGGAATTCCCCGCTTCTCCAGTTCGGCCTTGAAGAGCTGCATGAAGGCGAGGTCCTTCGATCGGCTGACCAGCCCGTCGGTGTTGAGGAAGATGCGGGCTTGGCCGGCGGCGGGGGTCTCGGCGGCGGTGGTGCCCGCCTCGGTGGTGCCGGCGGCCGGCGTGATCGTGTGGCCCTGCAGAATCGACAGGGGGCTGGCGGCTTCCAGGAAGGCGGGGGCCGCCAGCGAGGCGGCCAGGAACAGCGCCAACAGGAGGCCGGGAAGGGTCTGGCGGGGTCGTTTCATGGTCTACCTCCCTCGTGGAATCCCGGAGTCTTGGGGTGGTCGGCGCCGGTCGGGCAAGAGCAGAAGGCGATCACCCTCGAGCCGTTCTCACCAGGGAACTTGGCGCGGGTGGTCCCCTGGTTACAGGAAAAAGGCGAATGGTTCAACCGAACCGGTAGTGTTTGCGGACGGCCTCATGGACTGTCCAGTGGCAGGCGAGGCCCTTGGGGAAGGTCACCAGGTCGCCCTTGCCGAAGGTCACGGTTTCGGTGGCCGTTTTGACGGTGACGCGGCCGGCCAGCAGGTAGCAGACCTCGCGGTCGCTGTAGGACCAGTCGAACGCGCTGGGGTCGCAGGTCCAGATGTCCCACGAGTCGACTCCCAGGGCCTTCAGTTCGTCGGGAGAAGGTTTTCTGACCTCGATCTTCACGGATTGCCTCCAGGAACGGGATGGGCGTCGTCGCGCCGCCGGGGCCATGCTACCCGAACCCTTTGCCAGGGCGCAACCGGATGGCGGGCGGAACGGCCGGAAAAGGAAAAAACCCCGGCCCGAGGGGGCCGGGGTGCAGTTCGGAGGGTGGGCTAGAACGAGCTGTCGAAGGCGTTGTCGAAG
>CAZKPI010000728.1:0-2812 GCA_964554555.1 uncultured bacterium | reverse complement strand
CACTGCCGCAATGGCAGGGGGAGGACCCCGCCGGTGACGGGGGCGCCGCGGTTGCGGGGGCCGGTGAATGGCGGGCCGGCCGCGGGGTAGGGGAGGTCCGGCGTCAGCATGCCTACCTGCTGTTGGATGTCTCGGGCTCGATGATCGACAGCGACCGGCGCGGGACGGTGGCCCGCGGGCTGGCGCTGGCGTTCGTCCTGGAGGGGTGGCGGCAGGGGTCCAGACTGCATCTGCGGCCGTTCGCCACCGAGGTCGGGGACCTCATCAGCGGTTCTTCCTACGCGCAGTTCCAGAAGATCGTCCAGCGCATCATCACCCTGGAGAATGCAGGCGGGACCGGCATCCAGCCGGCCCTGGAACGGGCGGCGGCCGAGATCCGCGCCGGCGGCCGCTTCGCCCGTGCCGACATCATGCTGATCACCGACGGCGTCTCCCGGTTGGGGCGGAATCCCCTGGAGAGCGAGCGACTGCACAGCTTCGTGTTGGGAGCCGACCAGTGGTGTGACGGGCCTGTCGAGCATGAGACGATCGCGCGGCTGAAGGAGTGGAGCACCACCTGGCACCGGATGCGGGCCGAGGGGTTCCGGGAGCTCGTCCGGCCGGACGCCGAAGACCTGGCCGAACTTCTGCAGGTGTTCGGGAGCCTGACACCGGAGGACCTGGCCGATCTCTCCCCGGCGCGGCAGGCTGAGCTGGGTGCCGCCCTTGCCAACGCCCTGTATCTCGAGGAGCAGTTCCGGGCCAGCCAGGGGGAGGGCGGAACCGGCTGTCCGGCTGTGCGCACGCGGCTGAAAGCCTTGCTCCGACAGGTGACCCAGGCGGGGGCTGGGTCGGGGTCGGGGCCGGTCCCGGTGTCCGGCCGCGCGCCGGGCGGTCCAGCGGCGGCCGGGCTGGAGGATGCGGCGGGATCAGCGTCGGGCCCCGACCGGCGGGCCCTGCCCGGCGGTCCCTCTGCGGCCAGGCCGGGGCGGCCTGTCCCGTTCCCGGGCCTGGGCCTCGCCGACTTCGTGCTGGCCTGGTGGCGGTCGCTGTGCGTGGCCCTCGGGCGCCTGTTTCCCTTCCTGGCGCGGTAGCGGTTGCGCCGGGATCCGCGGCGGTTCCGGGAAGACCAGACCGCCGCCTCCGGTCAGGCGCGGTCTGGCGGCCTGGCGGGCCGGTCACCCGGCCGCCCGGCCGCAAACCCGAGCGGCAGGGGCGGCGGCGAGGGGCAACCGTCAGGGTTCATCGGAGACCTGGGGCGAAGGCCTGGTGGAAAACCCCGGGGATTGGTGGCAGAATGGGGGGGCCTCCCGGTCGGTCGGCTTCGCCGGTGATCCGGTTGTGAGGGGCATTCCAGGCAACGAGGGGGAGTGTGATGCAGTCGCGGTCCAGGTTGGGGATTGGGGTGTTCCTGCTGGGTTCTTTGCTGGTGGTGCCGGTCGGCCCCGTGCCGCCCCGGGGGATGGGCGCGGCGGCGGCCGCGGGGGAGGAGAGCCAGGTCAAGGCCTTCGAGACCGCGCAGAAATCCCTGACCGCCGCCCGGGCCTTCCGCGAGCAGGGGAAGGTCGAGAAGGCGGTGGCGGAATACCGGAAATCGATCGCGGCCGATCCCGCCACGGTTGATGCCTACCTGGAGCTCGGGGAGCTCTATTCCCTGAACAACTCGCCCCGGAAAGCGGTCGAGGTGCTCGACATCGGCATCGGCATGGCCCTGGCGCAGGAGATCGGCGGGCCCGACCTCGGCCGCTACTGCGTCCTGCTGGCCCGGAACCACGAGGCCCTGGGCCGGATGGACCTCGCCTCCGGCGACCTGATCAAGGCCGTGAAATACCTTCCCGACGACCCCCTGCCCTTCATCGCCCTTGGCGACATGCAGGCCGGGCGGGGCAGGTTCGATCAGGCCGTCGCGGCCTTCCGGCAAGCCCTCGCCCTCGACCCGGGGAACATCGAAGGCTGGTGGGCCTTCGGCAACGCCGCCATCAAGGGCCGGCTCCCCGAAGCCATGCAGGAGGCCCGCCGCGGCCTGTCGGCCATCGACCCTGCCCAGGGCGCGGCCTTCGCCGAATTGATGAAGACGGCCGTCCACAGCCAGGAACCGGCCCGCCGCTGACCCCCTCGCGCCGCCAGGGGGCCATCCCCGCGCGGCCGGCCGTCCGGCCGCCATGGAGGCGATCCAGGACTGGGGCCGTCCCCGCGCGGCGGCCGGGCGGCCGGTGAAGGGAACGAGGCTTGACCCCTCCGGAGGCCGATGGTAAGCTCAGGCGGCGCCGGCGGCCTTGCTTGTTCCGGCCGCTCCCAACCCCAGCGTGAGGAAGGACCACCCGTGGAACATCCGATGGAAGGCCCTGCCGGTCGGCAACCCGCCGTCCGGAGTCCCTGGCTCTACGTTCCCTCCCTGTATTTCGCCGAGGGCGTTCCCTACATCCTGATCAACACCGTGTCGGTGATCCTCTATACCCGGCTCGGCGTCGACAACGCCACCATGGCGTTCTGGACCAGCTGGCTCTACCTGCCGTGGGTCATCAAGATGTTCTGGGGCCCCCTGGTCGACCTCGTGGGAACCAAGCGCGGCTGGATCCAGGGCACCCAGTTCGCGTTGTTCGCGGTCTTCGGGTACGTGGCCCTGTCGCTGGGCTGGCAGAGTTATTTCCTGGCCTCCCTGGCCGGGTTCATCGTAGGGGCGTTCATTTCGGCCACCCACGACATCGCCACCGACGGCTACTACATGCTCGCCCTCGACAAGGCCGACCAGGCCTTCTTCGTCGGCATCCGGTCCACCTTCTATCGCATCGCCATGATCTTCGGGTCGGGCTTGCTGGTCTACACCGCGGGC
>CAZKPI010000727.1:0-2816 GCA_964554555.1 uncultured bacterium | reverse complement strand
GCGGCCGCACCTCGCCGACCACGCCGGCGCTGTCGTAGCCCGCCGCCCGCAGGTCGGCAACGGCGGCCTCGGCCCGCCCGGGCGCCAGGCACATCAGCAGGCCGCCGGACGTCTGCGGATCGAGCAGGAGCATCTTCCGTTCGTAGGGAAGGCCGGTAGCGAAGGCGGTCTCGGCCTCGACGTAGTCGAGGTTGCGGAAGGCCCCGCCCGGAATGCATCCCAGTCCGATCAGCTCGAGCGCCCCGGGCAGGGCGGGAACCCGGCCGGCCTCGAACCGCAGGGTGACCCCGCTCCCGTTGGCGAGGTGCCGGGCATGGCCCAGCAGGCCGAAGCCGGTGATGTCGGTGGCCGCCCGCACCCCGTGCGCCTGCATGATCTCCGCCCCGCGCCGGTTCAGCTGGCGCATGGTGTCGATGGCCCGCCGGTAGTCGGCGGGGCGGGCCTCGCCGATCCTCTGCCCCGCCACCAGGGCTCCGGTGCCGAGAGGCTTGGCCAGCACCAGCACATCGCCCGGACGCGCCCCGGTATTGGCGATGACCCGGTCGGGATGCACGATCCCCGTCACCGCCAGGCCGAACTTGGGCGGCGAGTCGGCGATCGTGTGCCCGCCCACCACGATCCCGCCCGCCTCAGTGACCTTCTCCTGGCCGCCGCGCAGGATCTCGCCGAGCACCTCGAAAGGGATGCCCCGCGCCGGGAACATCACCAGGTTCATGCAGGTCAGCACCCGCCCCCCCATCGCGAACACGTCGCTGAGCGCGTTGGCGGCGGCGATCTGGCCGAACTCGAACGGGTCGGAGCAGATGGGCGGAAAGAAATCGGTCGTCTCGATCAGGGCGATCTCGTCGGTCAGGCGGTAGACACCGGCGTCGTCGCAGGTGTCGAGGCCGACCAGCAGGCGCGCGTCGGCCGGCCGCGGCAGGTCGCGGATCGCCTTCACCAGCAGATCGGCTGGCAGTTTGGCCGAACAGCCGCCGTATTCGACCGTGGTCAGCAGGTCGAAGACCGGACGGGCCGGCCTCGCCGGATGCAGGCTGGCGGTCAGGCCGGCGGAGGCCAGCCGCCCGCGCACGCCCTCCCCTTCCCCGGCGCCCACGGCGATGGCCATGCCGCATTCGGGCGAGATGTCCTTCGGCACCGCCACCACCTCGATGGCCAGCCCCTGGGCCCGGCAGAACTCCTCCGCCTTGATGACCGCACGGGTGGTGGGGAACAGGAGCAGGTCCCTGGTGTCAGCGGCCGGCATGGGTCAACCCCTTTCCCGGGTTCGACGCGGCGCTCATCGGCCCGCCACCGCCCGGATCGCGCCGGCCAGGAAGGCCATGTCCTCGCGGGAATGCCCGGGGCCGGGGGCGAGGCGCACCGTCCCGTGCGGGAAGGTGCCCAGCGTGCGGTGGGCCAGGGGCGCACAGTGCAGGCCGGTGCGCACCTCGATGCCGAACCGGCTGGCGAGGTCGTCGCCGACCTGCGCGGGGTCGCGCCCGGCCACCGCCACCGAGACCAGTTCCCCCTGCCGGCCGGGATCGGACGCCCCGAACACGGTCACCCCGGGCAGGGCCCGCAGTTCCGCAACCAGCCACCGGAAATCCTCCGGCGTGTGCCGGGGGACGGCAGGCTCCTCAAGCGCGGCCAGCAGGCCGAAGATCCCGGCGATGTTGCCGGTGCCCGCCTCGAAGCGGTCGGGCAACGCCTCGGGCATCTCATACCGGTCGGAGGCACTGCCCGTGCCGCCGAACACCAGCGGGGCCACCAGCTCGGGACGGCGCAGGAACAGGCCGCCCGTGCCGGTGGGACCGCGCAGTCCCTTGTGGCCCGTGAAAGCCAAAAAATCGATGTTCCAGTCGTCGGCCCGCACCGGAACCGCCCCGAGGGACTGGCTGGCATCGACCAGCAGGGGCACCGCCCCGAGGGCGGCCTTGATGGCCGCCAGCGGCTGTATGACGCCGTTGACACTGCCCATCTGGTTCACCACCGCCAGCCGCACGTCGGGGGTCAGCCACCCGGCCAGCCGGGCCGCATCGACCGTGCCGTCCGGCAGGTGGGGCATCACCTCCCACCGCACCATCCCCCGTCGCTGTAGGACGTCGAGCGGCCGCATCACGGCGTTGTGCTCGAGCGGTGAGACCACCACTTTTCCGCCATTGTACAAGAAACCTTGCAGGACGGTGTTGATCGCCGTCGTGGCGTTGGGTTGGAAGACCACCCGGTCGGCCAGGACGGTGCCCAGCAAAGCCGCGACCCGGTCGCGGGCCCGTTCGACGGTGCGCGACACCTCGCGGGCCCGCGGATAGGCGGCGCGGCCGTAGGGCCCGCCCAGCTCGTCGAGGTAGCGGGCCATGGCCCGGGCCACCCCGGCCGGTTTCGGGAAGGAGGTGGCCGCGTTGTCGAAGTAGCGGGAGCCGTCGGCGCCGGACATGGTCAGGGGTTGATCACCGGCCCGGCCGCCGCCAGGGCCTGCAGGATCTCGTACATGTTGGAGACCGTGCCGACCCGGCGCTGGGGCTTCAGTTCGAAGAAGTCGAGGCAGGTGCCGCAGACCAGCAGGCGGACCCCGGCCGCCTCCAGCTCCTTCAGCGGGTTCAGAACCGGCGACCCGTCGCAGGCAAGGCGGACCCCGGCGTTGTAGAAGACCACTGCCGCCGGCAGGGGTTCGAGTTCCTTGAGGGTGTTCAGGCACCCCTGTAACAGCAGGCGGCCCAGGTCCTCCGACCCGGTGCCCATCCATTCGCGGTTGAGGACCACCACGGCCGGCCGCCGAGGGCTGGCCTCCCCGGCCGGCCCGCCGCCAGGCCTCCGGAGCGGGGAACCGGCGGCCG
>CAZKPI010000726.1:796-2818 GCA_964554555.1 uncultured bacterium | reverse complement strand
CGGCGATTCCCCCGGCGGCAGTCCCCCCGGCCTCGGCGTTTCCACCGGACGGGGCGGCGACGGCCGCCTCCGCTCCCGATCCCCTCGCCGGGGCCTCGGGGCCGGCCAGCCAGACCGCCTCTCCGCCGGCCGCTTCCCTTTCCCCCCGCGACATCCTGACCGGCCATTCGCTGAAACAGCCAGAATGACCGCGGCCAAAACCAACCTGGAGGAACGACCATCATGATGCGCGCAAATCACAGACCCCTGGGAACCGTGATGCTGGCGGCGGCCCTGCTGGCGCTTCTGGCCCTGCCGGCCGCGGGCAAGAGCCCGCGGGAGATCCTGCAGGAACACGCCGCGAAGGGGAACACCGACCCGCTGGGAATCAGGAAGCTGTTCACACCGAAGGCGGCGGTGGCGGGCGACCGCATCCGGGTGGCGACCTACAACATCGCGCACGCCCGCGGCAAAAAGCGGGGCGGGATCAACGAGATCGGCAACCTCCGGAACCTGGACGGCATCGCGGCCCTGCTGAAGGCGGAAAAAGTTGACATCGTCGGCTGTACCGAGATCTCGGGGGTCGACTTCCGGTCGGTGCTGTGCGACCAGCCGCGGTTCCTGGCGGGGCGGCTGGGGTTCAAGTCGGTCTACGGCGAGAACTTCCGCATCGCCCTGATCGGGGCGGCCCAGGGCAATGCGATCATCAGCCGGTTCCCCATTCTGTCACACAAGAACCACAAGCTGTACCGGCTGTCGGAAAAGGAGGAACAGCGCGGGTGTCTCGAGGCGCTGATCGATCTCGGCCAGGGGCGGAAGGTGCGGGTGTTCGTGGCCCACCTCAGCCTGAAGGCGCAGGAATCGGGCCGCCAGGTTCAGCAGATCCTCGAGATGATCAAGCGGCGCACCGAGCCGTGCCTGTTGATGGGCGACCTCAATTCCCTGCCCGCTTCTGCCAACATCCAGGCCATTACGGCGGTGATGACCGACCTGACCGCCAACGTCAGCACCACCTACATGGATGAGCCCGGCGCCAAGATCGACTACATCTTCCTGAAGGGCGGCTTTTCCCCCGACGGCCCCGCCTGGGTGCGCGGGTTCAAGGAAGGGTATTCCGACCACGGCTGTCTGATCACCAGCCTGCGCCTCGCCGACTGAGGCGGCGGCAGAAGCGGGGAAGGGGCCGCCTCGGGAGTCCCTTTTGCGCGTGGGGCCTGGTGAAAAGGGCCGGCCAGGATGCGGTCGGTCCTGCCCTTTTGCGCGTGGGGCCTGGTGAAAAGGGCCGGCCAGGATGCGGTCGGTCCTGCCGGCCAGCCGTTTCGGCAGAGGGCGCGCCACGCCCGTTTGGCGCCGCCCCTGGAGCTGTTCAGGGCCCGCCGGCCTCCAGGTGCTGGTTGAGGCGGTCGAGCTGGTCCTGGGTGAGAGCGCGGGTCTGGTGCTCGGGCGAGCCGGGGCTGGCCAGGTGGCTGGTTTCCTTCTCCCAGTCAGGGTCAGCGGGGCCGGGGCGGCTGTCGGCGGGTTCGGCGGGTTCGGCGGAGTGGGCGGAGTCGGCGGTCGGTTCGACGGGGTCGCCGGCGGCGTCCCGTTCCAGCTTGAGGCGGGAGATGACTGCCAGCTGTTTTTTTGCCTCGTAGCGGGCAGGCGAGTCGGAGTCGGCCAGGAAGGCGAAGTGGACGGACGCCTGGTCGAGGTCGCCCATCCGCATCAGCAGGAAGGCGAGGTCCTGGCGGAGGAGCGCTTCGTCGGGAGACCGTTCCAGGGCCATCCCCAGGCGCTGGGCCGCCTCGCCGGGCCGGCCGAGCGCTTCCAGACAGACCGCCAGCCTCTGCAGGAGGCCGAGGTTGCCGGGGTCAGCCGCCGCCAGCTTCTGGAACCAGCCGGCCGCCTCGTCGTATCTGCCGGTCTGGAACAGGCATTCGGCCAGCAGAAGGCGGGCCAGGCCGTTGGGGGGATCCTGGCGGGCGACCGGTCGAAGGACCTGGGCGGCTTCGGCGAAGCGGCCCTGGGCATAGCGCAGTCGGGCCAGGGGAAGGGGATCGAGGA
>CAZKPI010000726.1:0-733 GCA_964554555.1 uncultured bacterium | reverse complement strand
CGTCGGCGGTGCGGTCCATCTGGGTGAGGAGGTCGATGAGGGCCCGGGGGGCCTCAGGGTGGTCGGGGAACTGTTCGATGACTGCCCGGAAGGCGGTGATGGCCCCTTCCAGGTCCAGCAGGTCCCAGCGGCGCGAGGCCGCCTTCAGGAGGAACTCGCGGCGGGCGGCGGGGGAGGGCGGTTCCCCGGCCCCGCGCCGGTCGAGCAGGAAGCGGGCCAGATCGGGCAGGCGTCTGGGGTCGGGGAGGGCCGCCAGTTCGGCGAACCGCCGGCGGGCCTCGTCGGCCTGGCCGGCGGCGAGCAGAAGTTCCCCCTGCAGGAAGGTCAGGACGGCCGACGTGGGAAAGACGGCGCGCAGGGCGTCGAGGCGCCGCCGGCCGTCTTCCCAGCGTTCGAGGAGGCGGTCGAGCAGGACCAGGGCGAGGGCGGCCTCCTTCGAAGGCGCGGTGCCCGGCGGCGGCTCGGGAAACCGGCTGGCCGCGCCGCGCAGGTCGTGTTCCCGCAGGGGAGCGGCCAGGAGCGGATCGGAAAGCAGAAGGAACTTGTAATAGGTTTTCAGCCCCTGGAAAGTCGCTCCCGACCGCAGGGCGTCGACGGCCTGGAAATACAGGCTCACCGGCCCGCCCTTGGCCGTCAGGGGCGGCCTGGGCGCGGCCGGCGCGGGGCGATGACTCCCGGCGGCCGCCGGGATGGCGGGCGGTGGAGGACCGGCCGGGACGGTGGTCCGGGAGCC
>CAZKPI010000725.1:313-2823 GCA_964554555.1 uncultured bacterium | reverse complement strand
GCCCGCCGACGCCTGGCCGCCCGCGGCCGTGTCGATGACGGCGGCCGGCCGGGGCGGCCGCTCGGCGAAGAGATCGCCCTGGGCTTCGGGCAGGGCCCAGTGGAAATCCCCGAGGTAGACGTCCCCGTTGGGCGTCTTTTCGATCAGGATGGTCGTCGAGCGGCGCATGGCCTCGGTCACCCCGTCGAGATCGGGATGAGCCACGATCAGGGTCAGGGCGAGGCGGTCCGCGAACCGCAGGAGTTCGTCACGCCTTCCGGCGTCGATCCCGAAAAAGGCCTCGTCGATCAGCAGAAGCCGCAGGCGGGAAGCGGAGTGATCGAAATGCAGTTTGGCCAGCGACAGCAAAATCAGGTAGTTCGGAACCGCCTGTTCCCCGCCCGACCCGACGGAACGGGTCTTCCAGTCCAGGGCCACCCCTTCCCGCCCCGTCCCGGTTCCCGCCTGCAGGACCACTTCGAACCACTCCCGGTAGTCGAGCAGGGGCGGCATGTTGCCGTCGGGGCGGCGCACCTCCTGCAGATGGGCCTGGAAGAAGCCCTGGAGATCCTGCCGGCTTTGGGGGTCGATGTCCGAGACCTTGCGCAGGAGCTCGACCAGACGCTGGTAATCGGGGCGGACCGATTCGCGGAACCGGTACCAGGTGCCCCCGAAGCTCAGATCCTTCAGCAGGCCGTTGAGCTCACGCATGGTCTCGCGGAACCGCCTCATTTCGTTGTTCAACTGCTGGACGAGGTCCGCGAGGAACAGCCGTTCGAGGAGCTTGCGGTTCTTCTCCTCCAGCGCGTCCGTCAGGTTTTTGAGGGAGCCCGCCTGCTCGGCCACCAGGTCGGCCAGCGGTTCCCCGCGGGGGGAGAGGATCTGGCCCGCCGCCTCGTCGAGGGTCAGCGAGTGTTTCAGCAGGAGGGTATGACGGACGCCCTCCGATGACCGCAGGCGCGTCAGGATCTCGGTTTCCTTCAGTTCCGCCAGCCGCCGCCGCTCGGCGAGGTTCTCCGGCTTGATCTGCTGACCGCCCCGCACCTTCAGGACGAACCGCTCCACGTCCCCGTCCGCCGCCTGGACGGCGGGGAAGCGGAGGAGCGCCTCCCGGCGGGCCTCGAGGTCCTGCGCCGCCTGGCGAAGCTGGGCCTCGCGCCGGCCGACCTGCCCGGCGGCGTTCTGCAGGTTGACCGCCGTCTGGCCGACCTGGCGGATCTTGGCCTCGAGGTCGCGGGACACGTCCTGGAGCCTGGCCTGATGGGCAGTCAGTTCCGCCATCAGGGCGGCGGCTTCCGAGTTGGCCAGGGCGGCTTCCAGGGTCTTGCCCTCGCGTGCCAGCTGGCCGACGAGAGCCGCCTGGGCCTCGGCCTCCTCGGCGCGCTGGGCCGCCTCCTGCGACAGGCGGGCCAGGTCCCGGTCGAGGTCGGCCAGCCGGGTCCACAGGCTCTCCAGGCGGTCGGGATGCGCCTTTTCCCGGAAGGAGCGCCCGTAGACCCGGACGGCCGCCAGGCGCTCCTCCTCCTGGTTTTTGGCCTCGCGCCAGCGTTGCGCCGATGCTTCCAGGGCGGCCATCTTCTGCTGGAGGTCGGCCGTCTCCTTCGCCAGGGCGGCCTGGCGGGCGGCGTGGCCGAAGAACCGGGGCTCCCCGGCGGCCACCCGCCGCCGCGAGCCGGCGAAACGCAGGATCCCGCCGGTCGTGGCATAGGCGGCCGGCTCCCCGGGGCCGGCGGGAACCGAGGTCAGGAGCCGGAGAGCGCCCCACCGGCGCCGCAGATAGGCCGCCACCGCCGGCCCCTCCGGGCCGACCACCCGCACGACATCCACCACCGATGGCCCGTCCGCTTCCCCGGCGGCGGCCGGGCCGGGCCCCGCCTCGATGACGGGAATCCCCCAGGGCTGGGCCAGAACCCTGGCCCGCGCCGCCTCCTCCGCCGCCGCCCCGACCACCACGCCCGCCAGTTCCGCCGGGCCCAGGATCTGCTCCAGCAGTCCCGCGGCGGCCCCCGTCTCCCCGGGGGCGGGATCACAGCAACGATACAAAGGCTGGAAGCGGATCCCTGCCGCGCGAAGTTCCTGGTACAACTGCTCGACTCCTGTCACCTCGGGCAGGACTTCCCCCCTCGCTTTCAGGGTTTCCAGGAGGGTTCTCGTCGCGGCCAGCTGGCGCTCCGCCGCCTCGAGCTCCCGGGTCTGCTCGAGAATGAGGCCCCGGCTCCGGTCGGTGACGGCTTCCAGCGCCTCGGTCAGCCGTTCGAACTCGCCGGTATACGCCGGCAGGGTCGCCGGAAGGCCGGCCAGAATGGGGGCGGCCCGATCCCGGATCGCCTGCCGGTCCTCGTCGGGAAACCGCCGGAGCAGATCGGCCACCTCGTCCCGCTGGCGATGGCAGGCCGCTTCCTGGGCCTGCCGCCGGCCGCGCGCCGCCGCCTCCTCCTGGCGGGCCTCCTGCAGGCGGCGGGCGGCGGCCTCCGCCCGGCGGCTCTCCCCGGCCAGGCGGCTCCGCAGTTCCTCCAGGCGCTGTTGGTCCT
>CAZKPI010000725.1:0-252 GCA_964554555.1 uncultured bacterium | reverse complement strand
CGCAGGGCCGCCTCCTCCCCGGCCTGCCTGACCTGGTCGGCCTGCCAGACCGCCAGGTCGCGGCGTTCCTGCTCCAGAGCGGCCGCCTGCCGCTCCCGCTCCAGGCGGGCCTCCAGCCAGGCATACCGCGCCTGGTCCTCGCGGGCCCGCTCCAGATCCTGGAGCAGGCCCAGGACGGCCGTCAGGTGCCTGACCTCCTCCTCGAGATCCTGCCGGTTGGCTTCGACCCGGCAGATCCTGGAGCAGGCCCAG
>CAZKPI010000724.1:0-2829 GCA_964554555.1 uncultured bacterium | reverse complement strand
CCCGCCGCCCCCGCGCCGGTCTCCGCCTGCCAGCCGGGCGGGGCGGCCGCCTGGTGACGCCCCGGCCATGCCCAACCCGACCTGGTTCCGGAAGCGTCTGCACGATCCCTTCCTGAAGAAGGCCCACCGCGAGGATCTGCGGTCGCGGGCCGCCTACAAATTGCAGGAAATCGCGGAAAAGTACAAACTGATACATTCGTACAGCAAAGTCCTGGATCTTGGCTGTGCCCCCGGGAGCTGGACGCAGATGGTCCGGCGCTTCCTGGGTCCGAAGGGGCAGGTGGTCGGCATCGACCTGCTGGCCGTGGCGCCGGTCGCGGGGGCCACCCTCCTGCAAGGCGACATCACCGATCCCGCCATGCAGGCCGCCATCGAGCGGCTGTGCCCGGGCGGGTTCGACCTGATCCTGAGTGACATGGCCCCCAACACCACCGGCATCCACCACGCCGACACCGCTCGCTCGGCCGAACTGGCGGGGCTCGTGCTCGATCTCTGCGGCCGCTGGCTGAAACCGGGAGGGGCCTGCCTGGCCAAGGTCTTCGAGGGGGCCGAGTACCCCGCCCTGCGCCAGCGGGCCAAAGCCATGTTCGGGTTCGCCAAGACCGTGACCCCCGAGGCGTCCCTGGCCCGCAGTCGGGAGGTCTACCTGCTCGGAACCGGTTTCCGCGGGGCCCGGCTCGCCACCGCCGACCAGCCTCCCGCCAGCCCGGCGCCCCCCGGCGGCCCGCCGGCCCCTTCCCCCGCCCCGGGCCTGAAGATGGGGCGGAAAAAGCCGGCCCCCCAGGGGTGAACCTTCTCCCCCCGCCCGTCGGATCGAGGCCCGGGAACCCTTCGGAATCCCGTCAGCCCGCCGCGGTGGCCGCGGGATCCTCGTCCTCGGGCACCTCGCGCCAACGCTCGTCGGGGTCGGTGACCGGGTCGTCACCCGGTAGCACCTTCAGCTCCGGCCGCAGGTCGATCCGGGGGTCACCGGTCAGGAAGCGCGTCACCAGACTGGCGGCGGTCATGCCGAAGACGGCGGTGACGAAGACCGCGGTGCCGTAGATGACCCGGCGCCTCTCGCTGGTGTGGTGGGTGTTCGGCCAGGCGGTGCAGGGGCATTCGGGACCGCACTTCACGAAAGGGAAGGCGGGGTCGGGCAGGATGACCTCCTCGTCGGAGTAGACGGCGGCCAGGTTGGAAACCCGCTTGAGGTTGATGCCGTAGACGCGCCAGAGATTCTTGCGAATGGTCTTGGCCAGGGGGTCGTCGTGGGTCTTGCGCAGGTCGGCATACCGGACCAGGGTGGGATCGACCTTCCCCGAGGCACCCAGGGCGGTCACCACGGGCCGGGCGCGGAAGATGCAGGTTGCCAGCAGGTGCAGTTTGGCGGTGACGTTGTCGATCGCATCGACGATGACGTCCGGGTCGCGGGCCAAGACCTCAGCCGCCGTCTTCGCCTCGTAGAAGGTGGTCACCGCCTCAACCGCGGCGGCGGGGTTGACGGCCCGGACCCGGTCGGCCATGAGGTCGGCCTTGGCGGCACCCGCGGTGGCCGGGAGAGCATGGAACTGCCGGTTGATGTTGGTGAGGCAGACGTGGTCGAAATCGACGAGGGTGAAGCGGCCGACCCCTGCCCGGGCGAGTCCCTCGACCACGGCACTGCCGACGCCGCCCAGGCCCATGACCATGACGTGGGCGCGGGCGAGGCGTTCCACGCCCGCAGGGCCGAAGAGGCGGGCGTTGCGGTCGAACGGGCGCGGCACCTGGAAGGGGGGCAAACCGGCGGGGGAGGCAGGCGAACGGGCCACCCGGAAACTCCTTTCGTCACAGCGGCGATGGGAAAAGATACCGTACGAAGGGCTCAGGGGAAAGCGGAAGAAGGTGTCGGTCAAAGTGGGGCAGAGCGGGTCAGGGAGGAGAAAAGAACCAGGAAATCTTTGACCGAGAGCGGACCGTCTCCTGACGCAACGTCTCGCCCTCCCTTTCCCCACGAGCCCCCCTTCGCTTTGAGACCTGGCTTTCCTGGCTCCAAGATGTTTGGGCACCACGGTGAGACAGCGGCGCGCCCCGCCTACCACGCGAGGCGGAGAGCGGCCGCCACGACAACGGCGGCGGCGGGCGGCACCAGAAGCCACAGCACGCGCCAAAGCGGCGCCCGGAAGTATTCCTGGGTCATCGACAGGCAGAGGTGGGCGGGGGTCAGGAAGACGCCGGCCAGGCCGCTGGCGTAGCCGAACTGCAACCAGCCGACCGGGTCTTCCGACCAGAAGGGAAGCAGGAAGGGGAAGACGGTGCCGACGAACCCGGGCGTGACGCCGGTCAGCACCCCCATCAGAAACGGCAGGACGAAGGTCAGGACGGCCACGGGCAGGCCGAGACGGAGCAGGCTGTCGGCCAACAGCCGGAGCAGGCCGGTCGAGGTCAGCACCCGGCCGAACAGGAAGACGGCCCAGACCAGCACCAGGATGGGCCCGTTGAAGGAATCGCGGAAGTGGCGGACGAATGCTTTCCAGCCGACCCGCTCGGCCAGGGCGTAGACGACGATCACCCCGACCAGGCCGGGAACGAGGGGGATCCTCGCCAGGGCGATGCCGATCACCAGGAGGATGGGCCAGAGGACTCCCAGGCCCGGGGCGGGCATCACCGGGGAAACGGAACCCGATGCTTGTTCTCGCCCGGCGCCGCCCAGCAAGGGGGTCATGTCGGGATCCCCCTCGAGGGTGGGGGGGCCGTCGGCGGCCGGGAAAGGCGCGGCGGCCAGCGCCGGAGCCGTCCCGGGCGGCCTGGCCCGCCACCAGAACAGGGCCATGCCGCCGGCGAAGGCCGTCAGGGCTAGGGGCAGGAGCG
>CAZKPI010000723.1:0-2829 GCA_964554555.1 uncultured bacterium | reverse complement strand
GACCGGGTTCCGACCGACACGACGTCGGAAGTGCCCCTTTGCCGCCACGGATGGCGGCGCGAAACGCCCCCGTTTCGCGCACCGCAAAGGGGCCGACCGACACGACGTCGGAAGTGCCCCTTTGCCGCCACGGATGGCCGCGCGAGGCCCCGGTTTCGCACATGGCAAGGCGGCTGTCCTCTGCCCTCCGTCCTTCCGCCCTCAATTTTGTGGTGTAGGAGTAGAGTAGATGCACACCTTCGAGATCGGATCCCCCATCGTTCACCCGATCCACGGCGCCGGAATCCTCCGGCAGATCGAAAAGCGTCAGGTGCGGGGGAGGCTGTTGCGATACTACGTCATCGATTTCCCGTACAGTGATCTCGGTCAGGTCATGGTTCCCGTCGATATGGCCGACAAGGTCGGGCTCCGCGTGATCAACGCCCGCACCAACATCGACACCATCTTCGACACCCTGGGCGGCAACTTCTCCGAAGCCGAAGAAGAGGAGAGCAAAAGCTTCCATCAGCGCTACCGCGAGTATCTCGAAAAGATCCAGAGCGGCGACCTCAACCAGGTCGCCCAGGTCTACCGCCTCCTCTACCGCCGCAGTATGATCAAGCCCCTCGGCACCAAGGACAAAGCCCTCTTCGAGACCGCCCGCCAGCTCCTCGTCTCCGAGATCGTCTACGCCCGCTCCGTCGGCGACGAGGAAGCCCGCACCCTCCTCGACGAAGCCATGGAGGACCTGGTCTTCTGACCCCCTCCTGACCTCCCGCCCCGACCCTCACCCCCGCCGCCCCCCCTGGGCCGGCGGGTTTTCCTTTTCTGGTGTCACCATTTCTTCCCTGGTGTCACCATTTCCGGGACTGCCAGGCCGGGGTCGCGTAGACCTCGGGGTTCACCGTGTGGGATGCCCTCTGCCCCGCCAGAGCTTCGGCCAGCGAACGGGCCGCCATCATCCCCATCTCGGTGCGCGTTTCCACCGTGCCCGAGCCGATGTGCGGCAGAAGAACCGCGTTCGGGGCCTGCCACAGGCCGGGATGCACCTTCGGCTCCTCCTCGAACACGTCGAGGCCCGCCCCCAGCAGGTGACCCTCGGCCAGCACCGCGGCCAGCGCCGCCTCGTCGATCACCGGCCCGCGGGCGGTGTTGATCAGCACGGCGCCGCGCTTCATCCGCCGCAGTTCGGCCGCCCCGAACAGGTGACGCGTCGCGTCGGACAACGGCACGTGCAGGCTGATCGCGTCCGCTTCCGCCAACAGCTGATCGAACGGCACGGCGGGCCACGGCAGGCCCGGCTTCGCGCCGGAGCGGGTGTGGTAGATGATCTGCATGCCGAACGCCGCCGCCCGCCGCGCCACCGCCTGACCGATCCGGCCCATGCCCACGATGCCGAGGGTTTTGCCGCGCAGGTCGTGGCCCAGCAGAAGGTCGGGCTTCCAGCCCCTGAACTTCCCGTCGGCCAGATACCGCATGGCGGCAGGCACCCGCCGCATGACCATCAACAGCAGGGTCATGGCCACGTCGGCCGTCGCGTCCGTCAGCACGTCGGGGGTGTTCGTCACCGGAATGCCGGCGGCGGTGGCCGCCGCCACATCGACGTTGTTGTACCCCACCGCATAGTTGGCGATGGCCCGTAACCGGCCGGCCGCGGCAATCACGTCGGCCCCCATCGGGTCGGACAACAGGCAGATCACGCCGTCGGCCCCGGCCAGCTGGCGCCGGAACTCGTCGGCTGGCCGGTCGTCGGACAGCATCGTCACCCGGTGTCCCCGTTCCCGCAGGAAATCGGCGGCGGGCCCCGGCAGAGGCCGGGAAATCAGGACGTCCATGGTTTCCTCCTGGTCATCTCCCTGGCGACAACTCTTGTACTCACTTCGAAATCGTGATCGTCCAGGTGGCCGCCGCGGCGTCGAACCGGGCCACCGCATCGGTATGGGAAAGATTCCCTTCGGCGTTCACCACCACCCGCTGGAAGGCCAGGCGGTCCTCGCCCGACCAGACCGGGGCATACGGGCCCCAGTCCTCGCCCTCGAAGGCGGCCTCCAGGGTCGCCTTCCCCTTCCGCACGGCGTAGATCTTCAGCGCGTTGGTCTGGTAACCGGCCTGCAGGTCGAGACTCGCCGTGCAGAAACGTGTCCCGCCCGGAGAAAAGACGGGAACGTGATCGAGGCGGATCGTCTCCCCGGTCTTCAGGAACACCAGGCGACAGCCGCTCCATTCCCAGCCGGTGGCGAAGATCACCACCATCCGCCCTTCCGGAAAGAACCGCCCGAAACAGTAGCGGACGCACGATTCCCCGTAGGTCAGGTTGTCCTCGAACCTGAGGGTCCGCCCGGTGTCGGTTTTGACCAGCAAGGTCCGTCCCTGCCGCTTCACCACCCCGCCGGTCTCGGCCAGCCGCCGGTCTTCGCTCCGGACCCATGCTCCCAGACTCTGGTCATACCAGGTCATGAAATAGGGGGGAGCCTGCGAGAGATCCTCCACCTCGGGTTCGGCCGCGACGAACCCGCCGAACACGTACCCCTCGCGGCCGTCCGCCCGCACCTTCCACCAATACTCGTCCCGGCCTTCGATCGACTCCTGCTGGCCCTGGCGGGTCGCCACGATCTCCAGCCGCGTCCCATACGGGAGCCGGCCCAGGGGCTTCCCCTGCCGGTCCGGGGTCGCCCGCAGGACCAACCCGCTCTTGGCGCTGACCAGGCCGGTCGGCAAGGGTCCTTCTTTCTCCTCCGCTGGCGGTTCTCCCTCCGGGGCCGCCGCCTGCGAAGCAGGCCCCTGGGCGGCTCCAGCCTGGGCGGCTCCAGCCTGGGCGGCTCCAGCCTGGGCGGCTCCAGCCTGGGCGGC
>CAZKPI010000722.1:1301-2836 GCA_964554555.1 uncultured bacterium | reverse complement strand
CGGCGACGCCTTGAGCATCCGTGGCGTAGGCCCCGCTGGCCGGATCGTAGCCGGTGATTAGTCCGGCCTCGTTGAAGTTGACGATCAACCGACCCACGTAGCGGTAGTTGGCCCCGGTGTTGACCACCGCCGCCGGCTCACTGCCCGCGAGCAGGCTCTTGAAGTCGGCGAGGCCGGCGAACATGACGGTGACCTGGAGGTTCTCGCCGGCCTGGGCGGCGCGTCCCCGCTCGTCGTCGGCCGCCGCCGCCCGCACCGACTCCGAGACGAAGCGGCTGAGCAGACGCCCTTCCTGGACCAGGGCCGCCATCCGGTTGAAGGCCCGTGCCAGCGCTCCGAATTCGCCGCCGCGGTCGGTGACCAGGCGGGCCGTGAAGTCGCCCTGCATGATGCGGCCGGCCGCCTGCCGGAGGCGCTCGACGGGGGCCAGGAACCGCCGCGCGATGGACACCGCCAGCCAGCCGGCCAGCAGGATCAGGATGGCGAGCAGTCCCCCCGTGGTGACGGCCTGCCCCTCGAGGTCGGCCCGCAACCGGCCCAGGGGGAGCGCGGCCAGCAGGAGCCGGTCGGGATACTGGCCGCCCCGGAGGGCCATCCGGAGTTCCTCGGCGGGGCCGGTGCCCGCCAGGCGGCTGACCGGGATGCGTGCCTGGTTGGCCACGGCCAGCATGGCCGCATCGTCCGGGTCGGTCAGCACCAGGTCCCCGTGGTAGTCGGCGGCCCCGGTTTCGGTATCCGGGGAGACCCGCCAGAACTTCGGCTGGTAGAGGAAATCCGCCACCCCGGTATCGGTGCGGCCGACCAGCCGGATGGGATTGCCCCGGGCGAGCAGTCGTTCCCGCCATCCGTTCAGGCTCTGGAACTCCAGGGGAATGTCGAACACCAGCATTTGCAAGGCGAAGCGAGGGAAACCCCCGCTCCAGATGAAGGATCGGAACAGGCTGTCGAGCCGGCCGATGCTGGCGAAGGTGACGACCGCCCGGGGGGCCATGGTCATCTCGGCTATGGTTTCCGGCGCCATCAGGGTGCTCATGAACAGGCGCACCTCCTCGGCCCCGAGGCCGAAGATCAGGTCGTCGGCCTGGCCCCGGACGCCCGGCCCGGCGGACAGGGTGGGGTTCAGCACCCGCAGGGCCTTGGCGAACACGTGCCCGAAGAAGGTGATGACCGGCTGGTTCCCCTCACTGCGCATCCGGAAGTCCAGGCGCATCCGGCCGGGACCGAACAGGAGAAGGCGGTTGAGGGAATACCCCCGGCGGGAACAGGTCCGGTCGATCCAGGTCAGGAGGCGTTCCCCCGCCTGCCGGGCCCGGCGCGAGGAGCCGCCTTCCAGCGCCTGCAGACGGCGCAGGACGTCAGGCCGGTGGCAGAGCCTCTCGAGCAGGGAAACACAGCAGGCCAGGTGCATGGTCCGGGTCTCGTCCATGGCCTGCAGGGCGCGTTCCAGCCGGCGGGCCTGCCCCGTCTCGAAGCGGAGCCGCTCCTCGTGGAGCGAACGGCCGGTGAACAGCGCACCCAGGGCGAGAGCGGGGGCG
>CAZKPI010000722.1:0-1277 GCA_964554555.1 uncultured bacterium | reverse complement strand
AATGGAAGGGCAGGTGGCCCGTCCGCCGGAAGCCGGCCAGGATCCAGAGGCCGCCGCCGATCCACAGCAGGCCCATGACCCGGAGGATTGGCCGGAGGGCGGCGTACGGGTTTCCCTCGTTCCCGGCCTCGCGGGCCAGGAGGATGCGGCACTCCTGCCCGGGGAAGATCTTCCCCCGGGTCACCGCGAACCCTTCGCGCAGGCGGCCCGGCCCCGGATCGGCCGCTCCCTCCCGCTGTCCGGGAGGAGGGTTCGGGCCCGTCGACCCGGGCTGGTTCAGGGCGCCGGCCGCCCCCTGGGGCCTCTCCGGGGTGTTGGCGGAGAGGACGCGCGCCAGCGCCGGATAGCGGAGGAACTCCGGATGGATCCAGCCTGAAGGGACGGCGCCGGTCTCCGGCAGGACGGCGGCGACGAAGCCCTCGGCCCCGAGGAGGCGGACCAGAGACCGGATGCCCAGGTCTGGGGTGAGGTCGGACGGCTCGACGAAGAGGAGGAGCCCGCCCCAGAGAAGCGCGGCGTGCTCGCGCGCCCACTGGTAGGCCAGAGTGGGTTCGAAGCCGGGAGGATTGCCTTCGACGCGGGTCGGGCTGTGGAACGGGGCCCACAACAGCCAGCGGGCCCGGCCGCCCACCTGGACCGGACTGAACTGGAGAAACGATTGTTCCATCAGGTTGCTGAAAGAATTGATGCCGAGCAGGGTTTCCAGTTGCCCCGTGCGGCCCTTGGGCAGACTGTCGGTGACGGAGAGATACCTGCACTTGATCAGGTCGAACACCTCGTCCGCCCGCATGCCGCCGAACTCGAGCGGGGCCCCGCCGGAGGCCAGGAGGACGGTGGCCGTGGCGGCCATCCTGCCGTCCGGGCCGAAGTGCGGCCGGTGCTGGAACAGGAACCAGGCGGCGGAGGGGCAGGCGGTGGTGAAGTCCCGTAGCCGGCGGCGGACGGCGGTGTCGATGGCCGGGCCGAACTGGTTCGGGGGCGCGGCCGCGGCTTCGGTCTCGATGCCGCGCAGGGTCTGCCGGAGCAGAAGACCCGCCTGGAGCGACGGTTCCAGCGTCCGCTCGACGATAGCGAGCCGGTCCTGGAGGCGGGACAGGACGGCGGCGGCGCGGGCCTCCAGCCAGGAGGTTTCCATCACCTGCAGGAAGCCGATGCCCAGGGCCACCGGCACCAGCCAGATGGCGAGGAACGGGAGCAGGGCAAGGCGGGACCAGGCGAGGAGGGGACCGGCTCGCGGCGAGGCGGGCGGGGGAGGGGCGTGGGAGGCCGCCGCCTGA
>CAZKPI010000721.1:2624-2837 GCA_964554555.1 uncultured bacterium | reverse complement strand
CCGGGGATCGACCGGCACGGGGCTGGCGAAGCCCTCTGGCCGTCGCGGCGGGCGGTGCGAAGCCCCCGGTTGGTCTGGTGCGGCGGCCCCGCTTGCGCGGTTTCCCGCGGGAGCCGGTCATGACCGGTTCTGCCCCCCTGCTGGCGCTCGAGGACTTCGGCCTGACCCTGGCCGGCAGTGACGGGCGGGTGTTTCCCGTGCTGGAAGGCGTCT
>CAZKPI010000721.1:0-2600 GCA_964554555.1 uncultured bacterium | reverse complement strand
CGCGGGGAGACGATGGGCATCGCGGGGGAATCGGGGTCGGGCAAGAGCGTGCTGGCCCTGAGCCTGCTGGGCCTCCTGCCGCGGGCCGCGATCCGGGAGGAGCGCGGAACGATGCGGTTCGACGGCCTTGACCTGCGGGGGCTGGACGAGACCGCCTGGCGGGCCCTGCGCGGGCGGCGGCTGGCGATGGTGTTCCAGGAACCGATGACGGCCATGAACCCGTTGATGACGCTGTATGACCAGGTGGCGGAGGGCGTGGTCGTGCATTTCCCCGACCTTGGGGAGGCCGAGGTGCGCCAGCGGGTGCGACGGGCCCTGCAGAGGGCGGGGTTTCCCGAGCCGGAGACCTTCTACGATTCGTTCCCCCATCAGTTGAGCGGGGGGATGCGCCAGCGGGCCATGCTGGGGATGGCCCTGGCGACCGAGCCCGCGCTGATCGTGGCTGACGAGCCGACGACCGCCCTTGACGCCGCCCTGCAGGTGCAATTGTTGCAGGAACTGCGCCGGACCGTGCGGGAGGAGGGGAATTCCCTCATCTTCATCAGTCACGACCTGGGCGTCATCCGCACGGTGGCTGACCGGCTGGCCATCCTGTATGCCGGGTTCCTGGTCGAGTGGGGGCCGGCCGCGGCGGTCCTGGAGACCCCCCTGCACCCCTATGCGCGGGCCCTGCGGGAGGCGATGCCCCGGCTGGTGCGTGAAAAGGGTCTGCCCCGGCCGATCCCCGGGCACCTGCCGGCCCCTGACCACAAGCCGTCCGGCTGTGTGTTCGGGCCGCGGTGCCCGAAGGCCCAGGAGATCTGCCGGCAGACGATGCCTTCGGCCAGCCGCCCGGCCGCGGGGCGGCTGGTGCGGTGCCATTTTCCCGAAAGGGCGGCCGGAGGCGGGCAGGGATGAGCTCGGTGGCGCTGCACCGCGACGGGACCGGCCCCGCCGGCGAGGCGGGCCGGACAGCCCCTGTTCTGGTGGTGGAGGGGGTCGGGAAGCGCTTCCTGCTGGAACAGCCGCCCCTGCGCCGCCTGCGCGACTGGTGGAAGGGGCGTCCGGCACCGGTGCTGGAAGCGTTGCGGGATGTCTCCTTCACCGTGGGGGCTCGCGAGACGCTCGGCATTCTGGGCGAGTCGGGGTCGGGCAAGTCGACCCTGGCGCGGGTGCTGATGGGGCTGTATCAACCCGACGGGGGGCGGGCCGCCCTGCTTGGCGAGAACCTCTTCACGACCGACCGGGAGAAGCGGGCGTGGTGCCTGCGCCGCATGCAGATGGTGTTCCAGGACCCGTTCGGATCGCTCGACCCGCGGATGAATGTGCGGCAGTTGCTGGCCGAGCCCCTGTCGATCCACCTCCCCATTCCGCGCGGCGAATGGGAGGAACGGATGGCCCGGGGGCTCGAGGAGGTCGGCCTCGAGCGTGACAGCCTCGACCGGTATCCATCGGAGTTCAGCGGCGGGCAGAGACAGCGGATCTCGATCTGCCGGTCCCTGATTCTCGACCCGGTTTTGCTGATCGCCGACGAGGCGGTCTCGGCCCTCGACGTGTCGGTGCAGGCGCAGATCCTGGAACTTCTGGTGCAGTTGAAGGAAGGGCGCGGCCTGAGTCTGGTGTTCATTTCGCACGACGTCGCCGTGGTCAGGCAGATGGCCGACCGGGTACTGGTGCTGTTCAAGGGGACGATCGTGGAAAGCCTGCCGGCGGGGTGCCTGCTCGAAGACGTGGTCCACCCCTACACCCGCCGCCTGCTGGGTGCTGCTCTTCACCTGCGGGAGGGGCAGGCCCTGGCGCCCCAGGCGTCAGGAAGGCCGGGGACGGCGGGCGGCCCGGAGCGGCCCTCTGGCGAGCCGGCGGCGCTGTCTCCGGAAGCCAAGGTCACGTCTGGGGATCCCCTTCGATCGCGGAAGGGCGGGTGCGGGTACTCCCCCTGGTGCGATGCCTGGTCAGAGCGGTGTGTGGACCCTCCGCCCGAAACGGAGATCCACCCCGGTCACCGGGTCCGCTGTTGGCGGGGTGGGCTGTAGCGGAGACCGGGCCAGGGTTCCCCCTGAGCCTCGAATGATCCGGGAAAACCCTTTGAGGTATTCCGGTATTCCGCGGTATTCCGGGGACATGATACGCAACTCGTCAGAGTTGCGTATCATGTCCCCGGAATACCGGAATACCAAGTCCCCGGAATACCTGTCCCATGTCTCCGGAATACCAGGAATACACAGGAATACCCTGCCGGGATACTGCCCCGGTATTCCTTTTCCCCTCCTCTTCTCTCCTCTCCATTTCGTTGACTTGGAGGGGGGGGGCGGTTATAATTCGGTGTTTTCGTCCCTCTACCTCACCCTTTGGAGGTCCGTCCATGAGCGTGTCCAGGCTCCTTTCCAGGAAGGGGCTGGGGCTTCTGGCGGTGTTCCTGTGTGTGTACGGCCTGTTGGCCGCCACGGCCCAGGAACCTGCCGCGGGTACCCCGCCCGCCGCCCCACCCAGTGCTGTCGCTCCTTCGGCTCCCGACCAGAGTCCGGCCCCGGCGAGTGCGGAACCCGCGCCCGCCCCGGCGGCGGCGCCCGTTCCCGATCCGGTGACGGCCGCCCCCCCCGCGCCAGCCCAGCCTTCCGTGC
>CAZKPI010000720.1:0-2844 GCA_964554555.1 uncultured bacterium | reverse complement strand
GGGCGATCAGGGCGCCGCCGACGACGCCGGCGGCCAGCAGGGGCAGGCCCATCCCGGCGCAGAGCAGGCCGCCGGCCACGGCACCGGCCACGGTGGCGGCGTTGGCAACGCTGGCGGTGGTCCAGGTCAGCACCTTCTTGCCGAGGATGAACCCGCCGACGGCACCGGCCACCATGCCGATGGGGCCGCCGCCCAGGGCGATGCCCAGAACGCCGCCCATGTAGCCGGCGGCCAGGGCACCGCCGTTGATCACGACGGTCTTCAGCAGGCCCCCGGCGGATTGCAGGAACCCGGCGTGGACTTTGGGGGCGGTGAAGGTCCAGAGGGAGAGGACCATGCACAGCACGGTCAGCATGGAGATTTCCTGGCGGCGGCGGAAGGTCAGCGTCATCATATCGATTTCCTCCTGATGTTCGAGGCGGATCAACGGCGTGAGGATGTTTTCATTATACGAACCGCCCCCCCCACCCCGCAAGGGAGGGTACCCCGGCAGACGTGGCGGCAGTTGCGCCTGGCGCGAACGGCGGCAGAAGGCGGGATGCCGCCTTCTGCCGTGCGGGCAAGGGCGGTTCCGGTCGGCCATCTGTGGCGGCAGGGGGGTGGAACCCGGGAACGGGCGTCGGGTGGTGCCCTGGCCCGGGCTTTTCCCCCTTTCCGTTGGGGAACCATTGGCTGGGGGGGGGCCAAGGAGCGGTTGCCATGGGCGGTGATGGCTGGTCTGCCCTATTCCCTGGGAGGCAGGGTTCGAGGGGCCAGGCCGGATATCGGGGCTCGACCGGCAGGGGATGACCCCCGGAAAGCGAACCGCCGGAGCGGCGGACGGCTGTTCCGGCAGAAGGGCTGGCGGGGACGGGGTCGGGGGCGGTTACTGGTCCCAGGTGAAGGTCAGCAGGACCTCGCGGTTGCCGTCGAACGCGCCCAGCTTCAGGGCCTTGCCGGCCTGGCCGTGCCAGAAGGTCTGGAGCTTGCGGCGGGCCACCAGGGGGAATGACCCCTCGAACTTCTCGACCCAGGACAGGTCAAGGTCGAGGCGCCCTTCGAGCAGGTCAGAACCAGGTCTGATCGCGGTTTCCAGGTGGCCGCGCAGGCCGACATCCATCTTCGCGGGGGGCTGGTCGGCCCCCTTGGGGTAGACGATCTGGGTGCCCTGGAACAGCTTGGTCTCGGATCCGGGCAGGGCTTTGAACTCGAGGGCGTGTACCGGCTTCCCTTCCTCCATAACCTGCAGAATGGCGGTGAACTGGCGGCGGGGTTTGTCGATGCCGGCCAGGATGCGTTCCGCCTCCTTCAGGATGGGTTGCCGGGCGGTCAGGACCAGGGAATTGCCGGAGGTGGTGGCGACCTTGATGTCCTTCTTGATCGCGATCAGCAGAACCTTGGCGGCTTCGTCGGCGTCGATATGGCCGAGGGGCCGCACGGTCGAGGAGATGGGCAGGCGGTGCCCGTCACAGAGGACGACGTTGTTGTCGACCAGGAACCACTCGAACCCGGTGGCCATGGCGATGGTGTCGA
Organism: uncultured bacterium; assembly: GCA_964554555.1. Lineage (GTDB taxonomy): Bacteria > Muiribacteriota > Ozemobacteria > Ozemobacterales > Ozemobacteraceae > Ozemobacter. Next base: position 1,332 of record CAZKPI010000720.1, on the reverse strand, counting down.
GGGCACGCAGGAGGGGGACGTCGAGCAGGCGGAGGGTCAGGTTGCCACGCACCGACTTGTCGACGACCAGCCCGTAGCCGCCCTTTTCGGCGGCGAGCTTGAAGATGTCGCGGATGTCGGCATCGCGGAAATCGAGGCTGATGCGGGTGTTCAGGTCGGCCGCCCCGGCGAGGGAGGGCAGGAGAAGGGCGGCGGCGAGGACGAGGGCGGCGAAGCGGGGAAAGCGATGCATGGGGCCTCCTTGGCTTGCGAAATCGTGTCGGTCGGGGGGCGGGTCACTTGTGGAGCAGGAAGGATTCGACCTCCCGCAGGCGCTCCTGGATGAGGGGGGTGACCAGGCCCTTGTTGAACCGCGAAAAGACCAGTTCGATGCCGCCGTCGGCGAGGCCCAGGGTCAGGACCCCGCCCTTGAAGCGCTTGTCGGCGACGGCCCGGACGGCGCGGTCGAGGGCCACGTCGAGCCGCTTGACCATGCTGGCGGCGACCTTGCCGGGGGCGATGGCCGACTGGTCGGCATCCACGCCGATGACCAGGAAGCCGCCCTGGCGGGCGGCCTGGATCAGGCCAAGGCCGGTGCGGCCGGCGGCGTGGTAGATCAGGTCGGCCTTCGCCGCGGCCAGTTCGAGGCCGAGGCGGGTGCCGGCTTCCGGCGAGTTGAAGGCGGCGGGGGTGTCGGGTGAGCACGGCGGCCTGCGGATTGACGAAGGCCACTCCGTTGCGGAAGCCCTTTTCGAACCCCTGGATGACGGGGGAGACCATCCCGCCGAGGAACCCGACGGTATTGGTTTTGGTGAGGAGCCCGGCGTAGGCCCCGGCGTAGAACGACCCTTCCTCCTCGTTGAAGAGAATGGAGAGGACGTTGGGCAGGCTGACCACCGAGTCGAACAGGGCGAAGTTCCGGTCGGGGTGGCGCTGGGCGACCTGGCGGACGGGGTCGTTGGCGAAGATGCCGACCCCGACGATGAGGTCGTGGCCGCGTCCGGCGAGGTACTCGAGGGCGGGTTCGATGGCGGCGACGTCGGCGGGTTCGATGACGTCGACCAGCAGGTCGGGCCGCTGGCGGAGGTTCTGGATGCCGGCGTAGGTGGCGTCGTTGAAGGACTGGTCATGGAGGCCGCCCACCGACAAGACCACCCCGACGCGGAGCGGTTGGGGGGCCGCCAGGGCGGCACCGGCAACGGCGATGAGGGCAACGACCAGGGCGAGGCGGGGAAGGAAGCGGCGGAGCGAGCGGGTCATGCGGAGGTCCTCCCGTGGATGTGGGTTGGGTCGGCGGGGCGGCCAGGCCGGCGGCGTCGGCGGGAGCGGCGGGCGGTGCCCTTGCGGGGGGCG
>CAZKPI010000719.1:0-2845 GCA_964554555.1 uncultured bacterium | reverse complement strand
GCGGCCGGCGAAGCATCCGGGGCTGGCGCGGCGTCAGCGGCCGGCGCATGGCCGGCGGCCGTCGCAGGGTCAGCGGCCGGTGCGGCTTCGGTTGCCTGCGGGACGGGGCCGGTCGGGGCCGGAGTGTCGGCCGCGGTGATCAGCGCGGCGCCGCCGGCCAGGAGGATCGCCGCCAACAGCAGGACGCCCCGCCAGGTCATCGGGTGTCGCATGAAGACTCCTTTCCCCCCACGGGGTCGATGGATGACGCTCGGGCGATGACACAGTACCCGAACCGGAACGAAGGATGCAACCCTGACCCGACCCCTGGATTCCCTTCCCCATTTGTGCTACAGTAGGTTTTTCCGCTTGGAACGCGTGTTTTCATCGCTTCTCCCTGGGGCCGGCCGACGTCAGCCTCCCTCCGGGAGGCGATGCGGGCACACTGGCACGGGAGGTTCCGGCATCCCCAGACCCGGGTCCCGGTTTTCCCGCGTACGGTTCCGGCCTGGCCGGGAGAAATGGCAGACTTCTTCCTGATCGGCCTGAGTCACGTTTCTGCTCCCGTGGAGATCCGGGAGCGGTTCGCCAACCTGTGCGTGTCGGGCCTCCCCGGCGCCGACGGCGGGAGCCTGGAAGCAGTGACCGTCCTGACCTGCAATCGCGTCGAGGCCTATTTCCACGGCGAGGAAGACCACGCGCTGGCGGTGTTTTCCGCCTGGCTGGCCCAGGAGGGACGGTCGTTCGGGGAGATCGAGCCGCACGTCTACCGGCGTCGCGGCGACGAGGCCGTCCGCCACCTTCTGCGGGTGGCGGCAGGGCTCGATTCGATGGTGCTCGGCGAGAATCAGATCCTGCACCAGGTCAAGGATTCCTACCAGGCCGCCGCCGGGGCCGGCTCGGTGGGGAAAAGCCTGCACGCCCTGTTCCAGCGGGCCCTGGAAGTCGGCAAGCGGGTGCGCACCGAGACGCGCATCTCTGAAAACACGGTGTCGATCGCTTCCGCGGCGGTGGAGATGGCCCGCTCCATCTTCGGGCCCCTCGATGCCTGCCGCGCCCTGGTGATCGGGGCGGGTGAGATGGCCGGGTTGGTTGCCCGCTCCCTGCGCGACCGGGGCGTTGGCGGGCTGTTGTTCACCAACCGCACCCGCCGCCGCGCCGAGGAGATGGCCCGCACCTTCGGCGGGGAGGCCGCGGCGCTCGAAGACCTCGACCGCCAGTTGCGGGAGGCCGACGTGCTCATCAGCTCCACCGGGGCCCCCCGGCCGATCATCGACCGGGCGCGGCTGGCGGCCGTGATGGCCGACCGGCCCGACCGCCCCCTGTTCGCCATCGACATCGCGGTGCCGCGCGACCTCGCGCCGGACTGCGGCGACCTCGACAACGTCTTCCTCTATGACATCGACGATCTGCAGAACGTGGTCGACGAGGGCCTCAGCCTGCGCCGCCAGGAGGCCGCCCGGGCCGACGCCATCGTGGAGCAGGAAGTGGCGCGGTTCAGGGAGACCCTCGAGTCGTTCGCCATGGCGCCGCTGGTCGTCGCCCTTCGCGAGCGGGCGGAGGCCCTGCGCCGGGCTGAGCTGGAAAAGGCCTTCCCCCCCGGCCGCCCCCTCGACCCGCACCTGCTGGCCGAGATCGACCGCCTGACCCGCAGTCTGATGGCCAAGTGGCTGCACCATCCCACCGTTGCCCTCAAGGCCCGCGCTGCCGCCCCCGCGGGCGAACTGGCGTCCCTGGCCGCCCTGTTCGGCCTGGACGGCTTCGCCTGCCTGCCTGGCGGGCCTTCAGCCCCTCCTGCCGGTCTTTCCGCCTTGCCCTCCTCGGGCCATCCTTCCCCTGGTTGTGATGAGGCTCCGCCGCCATCCGGTCCTGACGGTGACCCTCCCCCTCCTCCCATGCTTCACCCTTTGCCTTCGGCCGCTTCACCCGCCCCTGGCCCGTCCAACCCCGCTGAAAGTCCGAATTCCTTGGTTCCCGGCGGCGGCTCTCCCCCTTCCCCTTCGTCCCCCCTCCCTGAACCTCCAGCCGCTTCCTCTCCTGCCAATCCCTCCTCTTTCTGCCCTCCCGCGGAAAGTCCAGGTTCCTTTCCGGCTGGCCTCCCGCCCGCTTCTTCCGCTTCCTCTTCTTCCTCTTCCTCATCTTCACCCTCCGGCACCAGGGCCCTGCCTCCCAGTCTGGCCTCCCGCCTGCGGTCGGTGGTCACCGGGGCCTCTCCGGCGAAAGGGAAGATCAACCCATGAACCTGAAGTTCGGCACGCGCGGCAGTAAACTGGCGCTCTGGCAGACCCGCACCGTCATGTCCCAGGTGCGGGACCAGGCCCTCGACCTCGAGCTGGTCGAGGTGGTCATCAAGACGCTCGGCGACCGCGTCACCGACCAGCCCCTGTTCAGGGTGGGGGGCCAGGGCCTGTTCATCAAGGAACTCGAGGAGGCCCTGCGCGACGGGCGGGCCGATCTCGCCGTCCACAGCCTGAAGGACATGCCGCACCAGCTCGCCGAGGGCATGGCGCTCGCCGCCGTCAGCACTCGCGAGGACCCGCGCGACGCCCTGGTGTCGCGATCGGGAAAACGCCTGGCCGATCTGCCGGCCGGGGCGGTGATCGGTACCTCGAGCTTGCGCCGCCGGGCCCAACTGCGCCGGATGCGGCCCGACCTGCGGTTTGCCGACCTGCGCGGCAACCTCGACACCCGCCTGCGCAAGCTCGACGAGGGCCAGATCGACGCCATCGTCCTCGCCGCCGCCGGTTTGCGCCGCCTGGAATGTGCCGACCGCATCACCGAGCTGTTCGAGGTCGATACCCTGGTGCCGGCCGCCGGTCAGGGTTTCCTGGCGGTCGAGTGCCGGGCGGCCGATCTCGACTGGATC
>CAZKPI010000718.1:403-2851 GCA_964554555.1 uncultured bacterium | reverse complement strand
GTCCGGAAGCGGCTGGACAGCCACGGCTCCAGGACCGGGGCTGGGCGGAAAGACCGGGGCGGGATTTCCCCCTCCGGTCCCCGGGCGGGGGGCTCGGCCCAGCCGCACCACCACGTTGGCGCCGATCAGCAGGCCGAAGATCACCAGGCCGATAACCGCCCGGCGGTTCTTTTCCCAGAAGTCACCGGCCATGCTGGGCAAACCTGATGGAGCAGGCCATCTTGTATTCCAGGAGATGGCGCTCGTTGTCGAAGGACTGGAAATCGAGCTGGTCGATCCGGATGCGTGCAGGGTGCGACTCGAACAGATACAGCAGGTGGCGAAGCCCGCCATACGAGCTTTCCAGCCGGGCCTCGAAGGGGAGGGTCACGAACCCCTCCGAGGCGACGCGCGGCTGGTAAGCCAGGTTCAACAGGCGGGCCTCGGGGCGGGCCAGGATGGTCTGCAGTTCCTCGATGAAACCAGGCATGTCGCTTTCGGGGGGAACGGGAAAGGAGGCCTGGTCCACCTGGGCGGCCCGCGCCCGCGCCGCCTCGTTCAGGCGTTCGACGCGGCTCTGGATGTCCCGCGAGAAGGCCTGCGCCTCGGCTTCCAGGGTCTGGCGGTCGGTCAGCCGGGCCCGGATCTCCTGGATGCGGTTCTTTTCCGCCATCAGGGCGGGAAACCACAGGACCGCCCCGGCCAACAGCAGGATGATCCCCCCGGTCGAGGCCGCCCACAGAACGATGGCCCTTTCCCCCTGGGTCATGCCCCCTCCCGGAAGCGGAATGTCACATCGATCCCGATTCCCGGCCGGCCGAGGTGGACCAGCTCCCCTTTGGGGGTGAACCCCAGGCCGTCGAAGCGCGGGTCGGCAGACATCCGGAGATACAGCTGATTGGCGGTCTGCAGACTTCCCACCACCACTTTCAGGCGCAGGTCGACGGCCCCCCCGGGAAACTCCGGCCGCCCCGTCGATGCCCGCTCGATACGGGCCAGAACCGCGTCCGCGGGCATGACCTCCTCCAGGACGGTAAAGATGCGGGTCCAGGGGGTGCGAGGCCCGATCAGGGCGGTGTTGTGCCGGATGACCCGGCGGCGCAGATCGATGAGCGGTCCGGGATCGGGCAGGAGCGCGGCTGTCTGGGAAGCCAGTTCGGCGGTCCGCCGGTCGATGGCGGCCGCTTCCGAGGAATAGGTTTCCTGCAGTCGCTGGGCCGCCCCCCTCAGCCACCAGGCGGTTCCGCCGAAGGCCAGGGCCGTCGCCAGGAAGATGGCGGGGGCCGTCCAGCCCTGGTGGACCCGTCGGCTCGAGCGGGGAAGATACTCGAAGCTCGTCGTCATGGCTCGTCTGTCATGCCGCGGCCACCCGGTCGAACCGGTCGATCCGCCAGGGCTGGAGAGCGAGGTCGCCCAGAACAGGGGCCCAAAGCCCCTTGTCTTCCGGCGAGAGGGGCCCGTGCGGGCCGATGGCATCGAACATGGCGCCGATCGGGGTGACGGGGATTCCCAGGTTGGCCACGATCAGCCGGTCGAGGTGCCGCAGGCATCCCGTTCCCCCCGAGAGCACGATGCGCCGGAAGCACCCCTCGTTGGGGAACTCCGCGGTGTGGGACTGCAGGAAGGCATAGAGCTTTTGCAGGAACTGGACGAACAGCGGCTCCAGGCGACGGTAGGCCGGCACATCCGCCTGGGCATCCGAGGCGGGGTCCTCCAGCAGGATGATGCCCCGTTTCTTGAATTCCTCGGGGTCCTGGGGGTCCCGCTCTTCCAGCCCGGCCAGGAGCCGGTCCAGGTCGGTGCCCCCGAAGGGGAGGCTGTGCACCCGCTTCAGGCCCGCCGTGGTGTAGATGGCCAGGGTGGTGGATTCGTGCCCAACGTGGACGAGGACCGAAGGGTAGGGGGAAGGTTCCTTGTCGACGAGGCGGAGCAGGTGCAGGAGGCGGAGAAAGCTCGGCTGGATGGCCAGCGGAATCAGTCCCAGCCGGGAACACGTCCCTTCCAGATCGGCCACCACCTCTTTCGGAAGGGCGCAGAAATGGACCTGGTGCCGGCTTCCCACCTGGGTGCCGGCTTCGAACGCGAGCCGGTATTCCCGCAGGGGGAGGGGGGCAGTGCTCTGGATTTCCCGCTCCAGGAGGGCAAGGGGATTGGTCCGCAGGGCCACCGACGACAGGGTCAGGGTGCCCAGGAAGAAGGCCTGGTCCGGCAGGATGAGCGACAGGTAGGTCGCGCGGGGGATGCGGCCGCCAAACAGCCCGCGAATGGCAAGGTCCATCGCGGGTTCCTCGAAAACCGCGAAGGGGAGCCGGTGGGACCACAGGATGGTTCGCGGGGCCGGCACGACTGCCTGATGGAGCAGACGGAACGGTTGGGCGCCGGGAGCCCCGGGGGCCCCGGGGGCGGGAGACGCGGGCGGGGGGGGGCCCAGCCCCAGGCGGAACCAGCGCGATCCCAGTTCCACTGTTA
>CAZKPI010000718.1:0-377 GCA_964554555.1 uncultured bacterium | reverse complement strand
ATTCGGTGAGGCCCTGGATCAGCGACATGGCCCGCAGACCCTTTCCAGTTCGGTCAGGTCAGTGACCCCTGCCGCCACATACGCCAGGCCGGAGGCCCGCAGGGAGCGCACGATCCGGGACCGGAGGTAGGGCATCTCCTGGTTCAGGCTCATGTCCTGCAGACGGTCCCGGATCTCGTCATCGATGGGAAGGAACTCGAACAGTCCTATCCGGCCCTGGTACCCCGTTCCCAGGCACCGTCGGCAGGACCCTGCCCGGAACAGGACGGCGGGAGCCTGGTCGGCGGGGAACAGGGACCGCTCGGTGGGGGTGGGCGGCCGGCTGGTCCGGCACCCTGGGCAGAGCTTTCTGATCAGGCGCTGGGCCAGGACCAGGT
>CAZKPI010000717.1:779-2852 GCA_964554555.1 uncultured bacterium | reverse complement strand
GGCCCTGCCCTCCGGGGCGGAGGGCAACGGCGCCATCGCCCGCGTCCAGGTGGCGGTGGCGGAGGTGGCCAACATCGACGGGGAGACGGTGGGGCCGTTCGGGGCCTCGGCGACGGCCGACCTGCCCAACCCCCACCGCAGTCCGGTCGGCTACGACACCGCCGGAACCTGGACCGGCCGGATCCTGCTGTTCGGCCCGATCCTGCCCAGCTACCTGAAGATGGTCATCAAGCTGGAGGGTCGGCCGGGAGGCCCCTGCAACGGCAAGATGCAGTTCGACCAGTGGTTGGGGTTCAAGGGGGAATGGAAGCCGGCGATCAAGGGCTGGCAGATGTTCTGCTGGCTGGGCGAACCCGGCAGTAATCGCTACGATCCGGTATTGATCCCGCTTTTCCTCTTCCCGTTGCCCAACCGGATGATGTACATGCCCTATCCCCCCTTCGTCTTCCGCCCCGAAGGGGCCGCCCTCTGGGAGGACCAGGCGGCGGCCGAAGGACCCGACGCCTTGCCCCGGCCTCCCGGGTACTGGGAGCGGTTCAAGGCCTGGTTGACGTCGTCGTGAAGCCCGGCCGGTGGGCAACGGTCGCGGCTAAGGTGAACGCCGCCAACGGCCGACAAAGAGGGGGACGCCACCGAAAGGACGGGTTGCCATGAGGAGAGTCGCGGGCCTGCTGTTTCTGCTGGCCGTGTGGGTGGGAAGCCCCGCCCTGGCCGAGCCTCCGGTCGACCACCTGTCCGCCCCCACCGTCACGAACATCAGCCCGACTTCGTTCACGGTCAGCTGGGTCCCCTACGCCCAGTTCACCCCCCAGACGCATTATCAGGTGCGGGTCGACCATGCCTTGTATGCCGTCTCGCAATACGCCGCTCCGGTGACCGTGGCCAGCCGCCGGCCGGGCACCCAGGTGAAGGTCGAGGTGGTGACCTACCACGACGGCCGCGTCCTGGGCGTCTCCTCGGCGGCTGTCGTGCTGATGGGCCCCGCCGCCCCCGACCCGGTGTATGCCACCGAGGTCGGCTCGACCACCTTCCGGCTGACCTGGGCCCCCGTGCCCACCGCCACGCAGTACCAGGTCTGGCGGTTTCCCGGCGAGCTCCTGACCACGGTCGCCGCCGCGGGAGAGGCGCCGCAGAGCCTGATCCTGGGCCCGTTTACGCCCGGCGCTTCCCTGACCGTTCATGTGGTGGCCATCAACCCGTCCTCCCCCTCGGCCCCCTCGCCGGGGGTGTGGGTCCAGCTCAAGCCCCCCGCCCCGAACATCGAGGTGGCGGCCGAAGAGGTCGGCTCCACCAGCTTCCGCATCCGCTGGACGGAGGTCGACGGGGCCGCCGGCTACTCGGTCTATCGCAACGGGGAACCTTTCGCGGTCCTTCCCGCCACCACCACCACCGTGCTGGTCACCGGCTGTCCGGCGGGGCTGACGGCGCGCGCCAAGGTGGCCGCCCGCAACGCGACGGGTGATTCCGAGTTCTCCAACGAGGTGGCCGTGCTCCTGAAGCCGGCCGCCCCCGACAAGCCCTGGGCCACCGAAATCGGTTCGACCTCCTTCGTCCTGCATTGGAACCTGGTGGCCGGGGCGGAGTCGACCCAGGTCTTCCGCGACGGGGAATGGCACGTCGCCAACGCCTCGGCGCCGGCCACCTCCGTGCGCCTGTCGAGCGGGTTCAACCCCGGGGATGTGGCGAGCATGACGGTGAAGGCCCGCAACGCCGCCGGGGATTCCGAACCATCCGAGGCGCTGAGCGTGACCCTGCTGGGCGGGGCCGCCCCGCCGGTTCTCCGGCTGGCCCGGCCGTCCGCGGGCATGGTAAGCCTTTCTCCGGGCCAGCCGGCGGGCGGGTGGCGGGTGCGCGGGGCCGACGGCCGCCTCGGGTCGGTGCAGGCCCTTCTGCGGGGAAGGCCCGGCCTGATCGGCGTGTTCCCCCTGGCCGCCCCCCCGGCCTCTCCGGCCTCTTCAGCCCCCCCGGCGAACGACGCTCCGCTGGCCGGCTTCCGGGCCTGGGCCCGGGCCCGGCAGACGGTTCCCCTCACCGTGCTCGAACTGTTCGTGGCGGCGCCGGGCGCCGTCCGGC
>CAZKPI010000717.1:0-745 GCA_964554555.1 uncultured bacterium | reverse complement strand
CGCGGTCAGATCACCCTGGAAGAGACCCTGCCGGCCGGCCAGCGACTGCCGGTCGCCCTGACCGTGGACGCGCGCGGGGTGATCCGCGGCCGCGGCACCGAGATGTCGGCCGCCGCCCTCGAGGAGATGGTGGTGACCACGCTGAACCTGCCCGCCGCGCCGCTGGGGGCGGCCGGGGAGGCGGTCCGCGGGGAGCGCCTGCGGTTCGAAGGCCTGCACCGGGCCCCCGCCCCCTGAATCGGGGTTGGAGCCGGGCGCGTCAGGTCAGGAAATAGGTCAGGAACAAAAACCCCCACATCAGGAAGAACCACACCTCGTTCCAGGCCATGGAACCGTCGAGGGCGGCTATCGTTTCCCGCAACTGCTGCCAGAGGCTGAAGGGCTGTGGCCGGACGGAGGGGGGGCCGGCCTCGGCGCCCGCGCCATCGTCGAGTCCGTCGGATGACTCGCTTCCGGTGCCGTCGTCAAGCCCTTCGCCCGTCCCGCCGCCGGGTTTCCCGGTATCGGCAAGGGTCGGCTGACGGTCCTCGTCGGGGCCTGGGCCCTGGGGGCTGTCGTCTGGAGCCGGACGAGGGGCGGGGCCGGCCGCGTCAGCCCACGGGCCGGGGGCGGAGACTTCAGACCCGCAGTGGGGGCAGACCATGGCCTGGGGGTGGATGGACCCCTGGCAGTGGGGGCAGGTGGCGGATGTGTCGCTCATGGGTTCCTCGTCGATGTCAGGCAGGAGTCGGGGGGGCCGACAGTT
>CAZKPI010000716.1:0-2856 GCA_964554555.1 uncultured bacterium | reverse complement strand
GTGACCTCGGTCTGGACGGCGGTGACGCGGGCGGGGACATCGACGCGGGCGGTGGCGCGGATGCCGGCGGCGACGCCGATGCGGGTGCGGATGCCGATGCCGGGGCCGACGCTGACGTGGGTGCGGACACCGGGTTCCTCGGCGGGGTGCCCAAACTGCTGTCGCTGGGCGGGGTTCCCATCACCGTGTTCTTCAGCTTCTTTGCCCTGGCCGCCTGGGCGTTGTCGATGGGGATCAACTACACCCTCGGCAACACCTCGATCCTGGTCGCGCTCGTGCTGGCCATTCCCATCTTCCTGGTCAGCTTCCTGGCGGCCCGGGTGGCTTCCGCCCCCTTTGGCAGTCTGTTCCGGGTGCTGGGCAAGGAATACGAACAGCACGAGAAGGTGGTCGGCAAGACCTGTGTCATTTCCACCAGCCGCGCTGACGGCACCTTCGGCCAGGCCGAGGTGGAAACCTCCGGCGCCCCGCTTCTGCTCACCGTCCGCACCGTCGAGGGGGTGACCATGAAGAAGGGGGAACAGGCCCTCATCATCCGCTACGATGCGCAGAAACACCTGTACATCGTCCAGCCCTACGCCTTCCAGCAACCCGAGCTGGAGGACAAGACCGGGAAGTCCTGACCGGCTGTCCGCCCCTGCGGCGGCGGCCGGTGTTCGCAGACCAAACCAGATCGGAGGCCGAGGATATGTTCGAGTACATTGCCTTTACCGGTGTCGGGTTCGTAGCCATCGTCATCCTGGGGATCATAGGCCTGGTGTTCAAGTGCTACCATCAGGTCTCCCAGGGCACCGCCCTCATCCGCAACGGGATGGGCGGCCAGAAGGTGTCCTTCGGCGGTCTGGTGGTGGTGCCCGTCGTCCACCGGGTCGAGCTGATGGACCTGTCGGTCAAGACCGTGGAGATCGACCGGCACGGCGCCGAAGGCCTGATCTGCAAGGACAACCTGCGCGCGGATGTCAAGGTGCGGTTCTTTGTCCGGGTCAACAACACCGACAAGGACGTGCTGAAGGTGGCCCAGTCGCTGGGCTGTCGGCGTGCCTCCGACATGAACGCCCTGGGCGAGCTGTTCGACGCCAAGTTCTCGGAAGCGCTGAAGACGGTGGGCAAGAAGTTCAACTTCGTCGAGCTGTACACCGAGCGCAAGCGGTTCAAGGACGAGATCATCGACACCATCGGCACCGACCTCAACGGTTACGTGCTGGAGGATGCGGCCATCGACTATCTCGAGCAGACGCCGCTCGAGAAGATGAACCCCAACAACATCCTCGACTGCGAAGGCATCAAGAAGATCAGCGAGATCACCGCCCAGCAGTTGACGCTGGCCAACCAGATCCAGCGCGAGAAGGAAATGACCATCGAACAGCAGAACGTGAAGGCGCGGGAGACCATCCTCGAACTGCAACGTCAGCAGGCCGAGGCCGAACAGCGCCAGCGCCGCGAGATCGCCGCCACCAAGGCCCGCGAGGAGGCCGAGGCGCACAAGGTGCAGGCCGAGGAGCGGCTCAAGGCCGAACGGGCGCGCATCCAGGCCGACGAGGAGATCGCGGTGGCCGAGGAGAACAAGAACCGCCAGATCATCGTGGCCGCCAAGAACAAGGAGCGGGCCCAGCAGGTCGAGACCGAGCGCGTGGAGAAGGACCGCGCCCTTGAGCAGACCGAGCGCGAGCGGATCGTCGCCCTCGCCCAGATCGAAAAGTCCAAGGTCATCGAGGTCGAGCAGAAGAGCATCCAGGAAGTCATCCGTCAGCGCATGAGCGTTCAGCGGGCGACGGCCGAGGAGGAACAGCGCATCTTCGACGTGCAGGAGCTGGCGAAGGCCGAGCGCGAGAAGAAGGTGCAGATTGTCAAGGCGGAGATGGAAGCCGAGCAGGTGCTGATCGCCGACGTCAAGAAGGCCGAGGCCAACCGCCGGTCGTCCGAGTATGCCGCCCAGCAGACCGAGATCGAGTGGGAAGCCCAGCGCAAGGCCGCCGAGAAGGAAATGGAAGTGAAGAAGATGCTGGCCCTGGCCAAGCAGGCCGAGGTCGCCGCCCAGGGCCTGGCCGAGGCGCAGGTCATGGAGACCAAGGCGGTCGCCCTCGAGAAGCAGGGCACGGCCGAAGCGGTGGTGCTCGAACGCAAGGCCCTTGCCGAAGCGAAGGGCATCGAGGCGAAGGCCGTGGCTTTCGAGAAGCAGGGCACGGTCGAGGCCAAGATCCTCGAGGTGAAGGCCGTCGCCGAGGCCAAGGCGGTCCAGGTCAAGGCCGAAGCCCGCGAAAAGGAAGGCGCCATCGAGGCCAAGGTTCTCGAGATGAAGTATGCCGCCGAGGCGAAGGGCATCGAGGAGAAGGCCAACGCCATGAAACTGCTCGACGCCGCCGGCCGCGGCCACGAAGAGTTCAAGCTCCGGCTGGCCAAGGACAAGGAGATCGAGCTGGCCCAGATCGCGGCCAGCCAGCACATCGCCGAGTACCAGCGCGACGTCCTGTCGGCCGCCCTGCAGTCGGCCCGCATCGACATTGTCGGCGGTGACCAGAGCTTCTTCGACAAGATCACCAGCTCGGTGGCGGCCGGCAAGGCCCTCGACCGCATGGTCGACAACAGTCAGACCCTGGCCGCCCTGCGCGACACCTTCCTGACCGGCGACCCCGAGACCTTCAAACTGCGCCTGAAGAAGGCGGTCTCGCTGTTCGGGGCCACCACCGAGGATGTCAAGAACCTGTCGGTGGCCGCCCTGCTCGGCAAGATGCTGGTCAACGCCCCCGACAAAGAAGCCCAGGACATGGTGCGCAACCTGATCGACAACGCCAGCTCCCTCGGGTTGTCGGAAAAGATCGCCGCCGCCGTCCTGCCCGCCCCCTCACTGCCCAAACC
>CAZKPI010000715.1:0-2862 GCA_964554555.1 uncultured bacterium | reverse complement strand
TAAAAGATGCCGGGCCGCTTGGGCACCCACCAGTTGGTGGTGCCGGGGGCCCCATCGGCGGCGACGGCGGGCCGGAACAGCAGGTCTTTCAGACGGTCGTCCTCTTCCCCCTGGTTGGCGCAGTCGCTGAGGTCGAGGTAGTGGGTCACCCGTCCCAGCAGGTTGCCGGCGGTGAACCGGAACGCCAGCAGGTTGCCGGAAAAGTAGCAGTTATCGGGGTCGGCGGTGGGGTCACTGCCGCCCGCCTCGGTGAACAGGATCCGGAAATCCTCGTAGGGGTGAAGCCCCTTGATGCCGGAGGGGGGGAGCCGCATCGCCTCGGCACAGGGGACGAAATAGGGTTTGGGGATCGCCCCGAGGATGGCACTGCCCTCGTCGAGGTTGGGGAAGGGGGTGCCGACGGGCGGATACTTCATGAAATCGAAGAAGGTGTTGAAGGCATACCCGGAGGTGGGCGGATAGACCGAGGGGTTGACGTCGCCGTTCAGGGGCATCACCCGCGAATAGCTGATGTAACCGGGCTTGGGGGGGGCGCTCACCGGCATCTTGTACAATTCCTGGAACTTCATGCCCAGGTTCGGCACGTCGGAGGCCGGGTGGTAATCGGTTTCGGCCAAGCCGGGGATCAGGAACTTCCAACTGCCGGAGGTGCTCTTCACGAAATACATTTTCAGGAAGGCGGCCAGCACCGGGCCGACCATCAGGGTGCGCGACGGGGCGTTGCGGTCGCCGTACGGGTAGAGCCAGGAACTGGCGCAATACCAGCGGTCACTGGGCGTCCAGCCCGTGGCGGCATTGGCCACCAAACCGCTCCAGAGGTTTGCCCCCGCCGCCCCCATGGTCTGGTTGGCCCCCAGACCGGGGTCGTTGGTGTAATACCCCTGGAACAGGCCGCCGATCTGGAAGGTGGCGACCGCGACCGGCGGCAGGTTGAAATGGGCCGGATCGTCGATCCGTTCGGGGCGGACCACCTCCTTGCCCGACAGCACGTTCGGGGGGAGGCAGAACAGGAAATGCCCGCCGGTGTTGCTGTCGAACCCTGATGGCAGTCGCAGCAGGACGGTGCCGGTCGCCCCCCCCGTGCTGGTGTCAAAGCTGGGGCCCAGAAAGATCCAGCCCCGGTTGCGCAGGTCGGCCCGGTCGTCGGGGGCGGTGCCCGAGTAGGAATCGGTTCCATTGAAAATCTTCAGGGGGTTGGTGAAGGTGCGGGGCGTGGGGAAGGGATGGATGTAGCCCGTATCGACCTGGCCGCTGTATTTGACCCCGAGCGCATCGTAGGAATACGGCCAGGGAGTGTGCGGGACGAACAGGGTGAACCGCGCGAACGGCCCGGGCACCATCGACACCACCCGGAACTGTCGGCGCATCTGGGCCTTGCGCCGGAGACCCCGGTGCTCGACCACGCAGGAGATCACGATCTCGCCCAGCTTCTCGACCGGGTCGCGGCCGGCCTGAAACTGGAGCGAGTCGGTGTTCGGGGAAATCTGCTGGATGCCCTCGAAACTGATGTCCATCGACACGCACCGCGGACTGCGCGGCGGGATCACCGAATGGTCCACCAGGTGGGGCAGTTGTCCCAGCAGGAGGTCATAATCTGCCTGCATCTGCGTGCAGATCGGGTGGCCGGTGCCGACCGAGATGGTCGGACTGGTGGGAACACTGCTCAGCAGGACCGGCGCGGCGGCCATGATGATGGCGTTGAGGCTGGTGGTGATTTTGTCGGCGAACAGCTGGACCCCGGTCATGGCCAGCATGCCTGCCGTCTCTCCGATCAGTTCGTGGTGGGCCCGGATGTTCTGCTGGCGGACCATCGAGTTGTACGAGAAAATGAAGACGCCCAGCACCAGCGAGATCAGGATCACCACCCCGAGGATCATCCCTCTCCTGGGGTTCATGCGACTATGATACCCTATTCCAGCCCTCCCTCCAAGTCTGGGTTGCGGGCTCGCCTTGGCTGGTTTGCGGGGTCAGGCCTGGATGACGGAGAGCGGACGGACGCTGTGAACTGACCTTCGATCCGGCCATGCGGCCGGCCCGGCCAACCGGGGCCTGCCAGAATGGAGATGAAGCTGGGAGGCGGGTCCCGGCCTTCGGATCCCGGCATCGAGCATTTCGTCGAACCCCGTCAGGGTACCTGTATGTGCCGGCTCTGCGGCATCCCGGTCGTGGGTGCTGGGGGTGAGGACGATCAGGCATGGAAGGGCGCAAAAAATGCACGGATGCCGGATGCCAAACCGCCAGCCCTTCGGTGATGGCAAGACCAATGGCGAGGCCTTTCAGAAGTACCTGAGAGCAACTTCCATCGCCGGCCTTCCCGGGCGGCGGCGGGAATGGGCCGATGAAAAAACTGCAGGCAAATCGTGGATCAGGCTTGATGGCGCGTTTTGTTTCCCTGCCAGGGAAGGTACCTGTTGATGACGAGACCCCGCTCCTGGTAGAAGATACCGGACCGAAAAACATACGCGGGTAACCCTGGCATGGAATCTGCTATCATCGGGGAATTCATTCCGGACCTGAGGAGGATCACATGACTGCCCGACCCACCCCCCGCTCCTTCGTCTTCCTGGCTGTTTTTGCCCTGCTGGCCGTGGCTGGCGGGCCGCTTCCCGGCGCCCTGGCGCAAGACACGTTCGTCGAGGCGCGACTGCAGGCCGTACCTCTGACCGAAGAGGTTGTGGGCAACCTCCAGCCCCGTATGGTGACCACCCTTTCCAGCAAAGTGATGGGGAACGTCATCGAGGTCCTCAAACGGGAAGGGGATCCGGTCACCGCCGGCGAGACCCTTGTGCGCATCGATGCCCAGGATCTCGGCAGTGATCTGGCCGGCGCCCGCGCCGCCCTCAGCGAGGCCGGTGCCGCCGG
>CAZKPI010000714.1:0-2865 GCA_964554555.1 uncultured bacterium | reverse complement strand
GGCGGCTGGCCTGGGGTGGACCGCATCGATCTCTCGCCTCTCTCCGACGGGGTACCTTCGCCAGCATCTTACCCGGCCGGGGCGGTCGGCGCAACCTCCGAAAGGCAGGGCATGCGGAAACCATGGAACCGCGGCCAGAGCGGGAGGAGCTCTGCTCCTCCCGACCACCTCGCCAGGGGCGGTGGCCCCTGGACCCTGGTATCTGCCTGCCGAACGCTCCGCGTTCGGCAGGCCGCCCGTCCGCTTGGCGGACCCTCCCGGCCGGGCGTCTCCTCGGCCAGGGAAGGCGGCAGACGGCTTCTGCCCGGCTCCGCCAGGCAGGCTTCCGGCGGCGTCGCGTGGGCAAGGTCATGGGTGCTATACTTCCCCTCGATGGTGCGTATCTATTCCGGGCCCCCCGAAGAGGCCGAAAGCCCGACCCCCGGCCGGCGTGAGACGGCCAGCGAGGGGCCCTCCCCGGCCGGGCCGGCTGGTGACCGGCCGGCGGCTCCGCCGCGGCGGCTCCGGGCAAGAGACGTGCTCGTCGAGCCGTATGGCTGGGTCTTCCGGCGGCTCCGTCCCGCCTTTCTGTTTACCCTGCTGTTCATGCCGCTGACCTGGATGGGGCTCGTGCTGATCCGGCGGTGGTGGGCCATGGAGCGGTTCATCTTCTGGGAAAACGAGCTGACCATCCTGGCCACCTTTACGGGGGGCGGGGTGTTTGCGCTCGTGCTGGGCTACCTGTATGCCCGGCTGGAAAGCGAACTGGTGGCGATGCGGCCCACGATCGCCCCCCTCCTGGCCGAACTGCGGCGGCGTCTGCACCATCGCACGGGGCTGGTTTGGATGCCGTTGGGGCTGGCCGCGGTGGCGATCGGCATCCGGTATTTCAGCGGGGACGACTTCAACCCCTTCGGGTTCTGGAGTTTCGACACGATCTTCTCGGTCTGGCTGTTCATGGGGTTCTGGTTCATCCTGCATACGACCTCGCTGTGCGCCCGGTACACCGAGATTGCCCGGGTGCTCGGGCACGAGGTGGCCGAGGGGCGCCTTGGTCAGCAGGAGATGAAGACGCTCAGCCGGTTCTACCTGAAGGTGGCGGTCATCGCCTCCTTCCATTTCGCGGCCTGTGCGCTGAGTGTCTATTCCCTGTACATCATCTACACCTATGCCGGGAACATGTGGCAGGGATACCAGCTGATCCGGTTCAAGCCTGGCATTCCCCTGCTGGAGCAGGCGATCAAGGCGTGGAACGACCCGTTGTTCAGCGAGGTGGCGATCTTCTTCGCCCTCTATGGTTCCGTCTCGATCGCCCCGGTGGTGTACTTCATCCTGCCGCAATGGGAGGTCCACCAGATCCTGGTCCGGCGCAAGGAGACGCTTCTGGCGAAGTGCCGGCAGATGCAGGCGGAGGCGGAAAACCGGCTCGGGCCAAAGGCGACGGCGGCCGACCTGGAGGAATACGCCCGGTGCGCTTCGGTGGCCGAGAGCGTCGAGAAGATGCCCGAGTGGCCCTTCGAGATGGGAGGAAAGCTGGGGACCGTGTTCCTGCTGGCCATTCCCAGCCTGCTGGTGCTGGTGAAGGAGGTCTTCCTGGAGGCGGTGCTCCAGATCCTGTTGAAGTGAGGCGGCTCAGTCGACCTCTTCGTAGGGGTAGCAGACGGTGATGACTCTGGGCACCTCGAGGTCCTTCACCACCACCTTGAGAAAATCGCCGTTGAACCGGGGGCCGATGATGGCGAGCTTGACGCCTCCGCGCTCCTCCCATCTCCTGACCACGCGTCCGTTGAGGATGGCGTCGTGGACCTGGCGGATGTAGATGTCGCGGGCGACCATTTGGTCGTAGGCGTGGCGGGTGACCTGATACTCTCCGAGCTCGATCTTTCTGGCGATGCTCTTGCGGCCCATTCCTGCGCTCCCGGCTTCTCCATTATACCGTCAATTCCGGGATCCGGCATTTTTCCAAACCCCTCGAGAGTCCAGAATGGGCGGTCAGGGGTGGCCGGGGATGGCGAAAGGTTCCCGGGCGGCCCGCCAGTTGACCGGCCGGCCGATGGACACTCCTTCACAGACGGCCTTCCACTCGATTCCCGGCACGGGAACCGCGTAGGCGCTGAAGGTCAGCAGGCGGTCGCCGGGGCGCAGTTTCGCCGCCCAGGTGCGGAGGATCTCGTCACTGCGGTTGTTCCAGAGGTAGCGGTCGAAGACGGCGCGGTCCTCGGGGGGCATCATGGCCTGTTCGAAGCCGAGCAGGTACCGCCAGTCGCCGGTGGGGTTCTGGAAGAAGGTGCCGTAGAACAGCCGCATCGAGAAATTGTAGAACGTGCCGTCGCGTTCGGGGAACCAGTCGGCGTTCTCGGGGGTCCGGACGGGATAGGACTGCTTGAGCGTTTTGGAATAGCGCTCGGAGGAGTCGGCGGTGCAGGCCAGGACGAGACCGGCGACCAGCACGGTGACCGCCGCGGCGTAGCGCAGGGTTCCCCTCGCCCCGGCGGCCCGAAGATGGTCGCCGATCTCGGTTGTCATCCAGGCGAGGAAGGCGGGGACCCCGATGTCATACCAGAACCGGCCGACCCGGAACCCCAACAGGTAGCAGACGACGGCGAGGACGAGGGCGGGGTCGGTCAGCGGATCGGCCTGGGTGCGTTGTTCGGGGGGGACCCGCGACCGGACGGACAGCAGGAGGAAGACGGTTAGGGGGTAGAGCGGGAGCGGATCGTTGGGCTGGAACTCCTTGGCCAGCATGCAGGTGAACAGGCTTTCGCCGAGGGCCTGGGCCTGGTGGGAAACGGCTTCGGTGAAGAAGGCCGCGGGCGAGCCGGACAGGACGGCCCCGGCCAGGATGCCGGGCACGGCGGCGGCGGCATAGTCGAGGGCGGTCTGCCG
>CAZKPI010000713.1:0-2867 GCA_964554555.1 uncultured bacterium | reverse complement strand
CGCCGGCTGGCCATCGTGCAGGCCTTCGCCCTGTGGGCGGGGAGAGACCAGGCGGGGGCCTTTCTCGAGGCCGCCCTCGCCGACCGGGAGGAGCGGGTCCGGCTGACCGCCTTCGAAAGCCTGGCCGCGATCGATCCCCGGCGGGCTGCGCGGCTGGGGGAACAGGCGCTGGCCACCTCCTCCCTCGAAGGCCAGATCAGCGTCCTGCGCCACCTGGCGGGCCTGGACAAACCGCTGGCCCTGGAAGGGGTGCGACGACTGCTCTTCTCCGTCCATCCGGCCCGGCGCAAGACGGCCGTCCTGGCCCTGGACGCCTTCGACCTGGCTTCGGTCGAGGACCTGCTGGGACAGGCGTTCGTGCAGGAAACCGAGCCGGACGTGCGCGACTCGCTGTTGGCCTTCGTGGGCTCCCACCTGGATGCCGGCCTGGCCGACGCCCTGGCCGGCCAGATCGTGCGGGCCCCGGCCGAACGGCAGGCCGCCCTCGCCGACGACCTGCGGGCCCTGGCGGCGAAACGGGGCACCGGAATCGACGTGGACGCCCGGCTGGCCCTGTGGCGTACCCGGGCCGCCCCAACCGCCGGCGCCGCCTATTCCGTCGAGAAGGTGCGGCGCCAGCGGTCGCGGACGGCCGCGCCCGCGGCCGGGGGGGGAACGGGAACGGGCGGCCCCGGCCGGGAGGCCGCCTCCTCGGAGCTGGCCGAGGCGGCCAGCCCTGACCCCGCCACCTCCTTCCTGGCCCTCCTGCGGGCCCGCCCCGAGACCTGGACGCCCGACCAGGTCCGGGCGGCAGAAGACCTGCGGGGTCTGGCCGCCGATCCGCTCACCCGGTTCCATCTCGATCTCCGGCTGGCTCTCCGCGCCCCGGGCGCCGACCCGCCGCTGGTGATGCTCGAGCGGGCCCTGGCGGCCGTTCCCCCGGCCTGGAGGGGGGTGGCGACCGCCCTGGAGCTGGTCTCGCGGCGGGACGGCGGGGAGGCGGCCGCGATGTTGCGGGCCCGTTCCTGGTGGACGTTTCCCCCCGAGGTCCTGCCGTTCGTCATGCTGTTCCTGAAACGGGCGGGGGGGCCCCAGGACGGGCACGCCCTCGAACCCTTCTGCCGTCATCCCGATCCCCGGCTGGCGATGGCCGCCCTGGAAGCCCTCGAACGGCTGAACCCCGATGACCTGAAGCCGCGCCTGGTCGAAGTGCTGGGCCATCCGAACCATGGGGTGCGGGCCATCGGCATCCGGCTCCTGTACAAATGGGACCAGCGTGAGGCGGTGGTCCACCTCGAGGGGAACCTGTTCGGTCCGACGCGGGAGGAGCGGGCCGCGGCCCTGCACCACGCCTTCTTCCTGCCGTTCGAGGCCATCGAGGAAGCCCTGGTGCGGTTTCTCGGACTGGAGGACGATCCCGGGCTGGTGCGGCGGGCCGGAATGCTGTTCCGGGCCAACCCCGCCCCGCACCTGCCCCGGCGCCTGCTGGAGATCCGCGAGACCTGCGGGGGGGAGAAACGGCGTCTGATTGAGGAGATCCTGAGCGACGTGATCGGAAACCTGAGCCTGGCCGGGCTGATCGACCGGCCGGCCAGGGATTTCCTGGCCGGCCTGCTGGCCTCATACAAAGCCGACCGGATCGAGCGGATTCTGGCCCAGTGCCGGGTGGGTCTTGGGTCGCCGGAACCGGCCGAGCGGCTGGCCGCCGTCGAACACCTGACCGCCCTGGTGCCGCATGCCGGGCCGGCGGCTCTGGCCTTGCTGGAGGAGCAGGCCGCCCGGGAGCCCGACGGGCGGGTCCGGCAGGCGCTGGGGGCCGTGGTTCCCCTTCCCCCCCGGCCGGGGGAGAGAACCACGGGGGCAACGGCCCCGGAGGGCCCGGCCGCTGCGCCCTCCGGCGGGCCGGGGGCCGAACCCGTGGCCGAAGCGGCCAACGAGGTCCCCGGGGGGCCCGCGGCCGGGCCGGCCCCTGCTCCCGCCCAGGTCACGACGGATCGGGAGGGCGGAGACGGGACAAAGCCTGGCGCTGACCAGGCCTCCGCCCCGGGTCCGGGAAGGACAGCCCCCCTGACCTCCACCCTGACCGCCGCCCAGGCCGCCATCCCGGCCTGGGTCCACTCCGGAAGCCCCGATGCTTTCCGAGTCCACCGTCCGGAAGCTGTCGCCATGGCGGCCGCGCCCGACACCCCGCCCGCCTGCCGGGCCGCCCTTCTGCGCCTGCTGGGGATGCACGGGACGCCCGAGGACCTGCCCCTCGTCCGCCGGTTCCTCAAGGAGGGGACGGGCCGGCCGCCGGCCGGGGAAACCCCTGACCGCGAAGGGGCCGCGATGGTCCTGGCCGCCGCCATCGATGCGGCGGCGGCCCTCGATTTCGAGACCCTGGCCCCTCTCCTGCCGCGGTTTTTGCGCACCGACGCCCTAGAGGTGAGGGAGGCCGCGATCCGGGCGTTCGTCCGCCAGGACAAGCGGCAGGCTCTGACCTACGTGGAACAGATGCTCGGCGCGTCCCGGCCGGAAGACCGGGCCCGGGGCCTGTTCGCGGCCGGGGCGTTCGATTTCCCCTCGGTCCGGGACCTGGTGGTGACCCTGCTGGGCCGCGAGCAGGACCGCGACCTGGCCCGGCAGGCCTGGATCCTGGTGTTGCCGCACCTCGACCTCGACCTGCTGGGCGTGATGACTGGACTGGCCGAAGCCGCCACCGGGCCGGCCCGCGAGGCATGGCCGGCGCTCCTGCAGGAAGGGGCGGCCCGAATCCTGGCCGCTCCCGGGGCGGCCTGGGGGTCGGTCGAGGCGGTTCTGGCCGAGGCCCGGCGGCGCCATGAGCAGGCGCGGGAGCGGCACCGGAACCCGCCCGCCTATGCGTGGCAAAATCTCCGCCAGACGCCGGC
>CAZKPI010000712.1:0-2878 GCA_964554555.1 uncultured bacterium | reverse complement strand
CCTCCCCGCCGGCGAAGCCTTCCGCCTCCCCTTCCCAGGCGGCTTCCAGGCCGGTCCCGTTGAGCAGGGCCATCCCGGCCGCCACCCCGAGCAGGGACACCAGCCCGGCCACGACCAGGAACAACAGGTTGTTGCCGGTGTTGTTGGCGGCAAACAGCAGGAAGACCGCCAGAAACCCCACCAGCTTCCCCGTGGGCGTCAACAGCAGGCGGGGACGCCAGGTCACTCCACCGGCACCCTCTGCAGAAGCTCGCGCTCGACCCAGGTGCCGGGGGCCCCTTCCAGGATCGAGTCCTGGTGGAACAGGCGCAGGGCGAGGCGGTGGGCCAGCACGGCAGGGGCCAGCTCCTTGATCAGGTCGAGGTCGACCCAGTCCTGCCCGCGCAGGAAGGCCAGGGCCTGGGCCGCCCGCATCAGGGAGATGGTGCCGCGGGGGCTGACCGGGATCACCACCTCCGCGTGCCCGCGCGTGGCCTCGGCCAGCCGCGACAGGTAGCCCAGACAGGGCTCGGGCACCCGGATTCCCCGCACCAGCGCCTGGATCTGCAGGACCTCCTCGGGGGAGAGAACCGGCTCCACCTGCTCCAGCCGGGGATGCTCACGCGACCCGGTCAGGATCCGGATCTCCGTGCCGGGGTCGGGGTAGCCGATCGACACCCGCATCAGGAACCGGTCCCGCTGTGATTCCGGCAGGGGGTAGGTGCCGTGGTAGCCGCGCGGATTCTGGGTGGCGATCACCATGAACGGCCCCGGGAGCTGGTGGGTCTCCCGCTCGATCGACACACACCCTTCGTTCATGGCCTGCAGAAGGGCGCTCTGGGTCTTCGGCGGAGCCCGGTTCAGCTCGTCGGCCAGGACGAAGTTGGCGAAGATGGGCCCGGGCATGAACTCAAACGCCTCGAGTCCCCGCCGGTAGAGCCGTGTGCCCAGGATGTCCGAGGGCAGGAGGTCGGAGGTGAACTGGATGCGGACGAAGGAGCCCTTGACCGCCTTCGCCAGGGCGAAGGCCAGGGTGGTCTTGCCGACGCCGGGCATGTCTTCGAGCAGGAGGTGGCCGCCCGCCAGCAGACAGGTGAGCACCCGCTCCACCACCACAGGCTTCCCCAGCAGGGTCCCGTTCAGGGTCCCCTGCAGTTGGCGCAGTTTCTCACGCAGATCGACCGCCGTTTCCATGACCCAGGCAGGGTACCACAAGCAAAATGGCGGCACCAGGGGTTTTTTCCCCGCTTTCCAAACGGGCGGCACCGACCAAGGGGCCCACGAAGATGGAGGGACAACTGGTCTCGCGGGAATCGGCATCCAGAGGGGATACCCCAGAATGGCTGGGCGGCACCATGGTTCCGCGGGTTGCACGGGGGAAGGAACCCCGGTATGATTGTGGCGCTTTGCCACCCTATAGCCGCAAGGAAGGAAGCCATGGAAAAGAAAAAAACCACCCCCAAGGAAAAGGAACAGCCCGGACTGGGCTACAAGAAGACCAACGGCTGGGAGGCCCTGCCCCCCAAGGACGAAAAGGTCATGGAAGAACAGGCCCGGCGGTACATCGCGTTCCTGGACACCTGCAAGACCGAACGGGAGACCCTCGCCTGGCTCGATCAGCAGGCCCGCAAAGCGGGTTTCCAGCCCCTCGAGAGCCTGAAGCCCGGCCAGCGCCTGAAACCCGGTTCCCGCGTCCTGTTCATCAACAAGAACCGCGCCATGGGCCTCGCCGTCATCGGCCGCCGGCCCATCACCGAGGGTCTGCACGTGGTGGCCGCCCATCATGACGTTCCCCACCTCGACCTGAAGGCCCTGCCCCTCTACGAGAAGTACGGCCTGGCCCTGCTCAAGACCCATTATTACGGCGGCGTGAAGAAGTTCCAGTGGGCCGCCATCCCCCTCGCCCTGCACGGGTTCGTCATCACCAAGGCCGGCAAGACCCTGTCCTTCTCCATCGGTGAGAAGCCCACCGAGCCGGTCTTCACCATCACCGACCTGCCGCCCCACCTGTCGTACAAGGTGCAGAACGACCGCAAGGCTACCGAGGTCTTCAAGGGCGAGGAACTGAACATCCTGGTCGGCAACCGCCCCAAGCCCGCCGCCAAAAACGGCGAGGCGAAGGGGGAGGAGAAGGTCAAAGGCGCCGTCCTCGATTACCTCCACCGCACCTGGGGCCTGGTCGAAGAGGACCTCGCCTGGGCCGAGGTCAGCGCCGTGCCCGCCCTTCCCGTGCGCGAGGTCGGCTTCCAGCGCGAGCTGATCGGCGGCTTCGGCCACGACCGGTCCTGCGTCATGGCCGCCTTCGAGGCCATCAGCGCGGTGAAAGTGCCCGAGCACACCGCCGCCGCCCTCCTGTTCGACAAGGAGGAGATCGGCTCGGCCGGCGCCAGCGGCGCCCAGTCGATGATGATCTCCGACTTCTTCACCCGGCTTATCGAGCAGGCCGGCGGCCACGCCTCCTACGGCCTGCTCCGCCAGACCATGTCCAATTCCTACGTGCTGTCGGGCGACACCAACGCCCCCATCGATCCCACCTTCGACGCCGCCTGGGACGCCGCCAACGCCGGCTACCTCGGCAACGGCGTCTGGATCTGCAAGTTCACCGGCTCGGGCGGCAAGGCGGGCAGCAGCGAGGCCGACGTCGAGTTCATCGCCCGCCTGCGCACCCTGCTGGTCCGCGAGAAGATCCCCTACCAGTTCGGCGAGATGGGGAAGGTCGACGAAGGCGGCGGCGGCACCGTCGCCAAGTTCCTCGCCCAGCTGAACATGAACGTCCTCGACATCGGCCTGCCGGTGCTCAGTCTGCACTCGCCCTTTGAGGTGCTGGCCAAGGTCGATTACCACTTCACCATCCGCGCCTACCAGGCCTTCCTGGCGCAGGCCCTCTGAACCCGCGGCG
>CAZKPI010000711.1:0-2883 GCA_964554555.1 uncultured bacterium | reverse complement strand
CGGTTACGGCGGGATGGGTGCTGTCCCGGTACAGGGCCGCCAACCCGCCGCTGGCCAGGAGGGTGCGGTCGGCGGGGAAAACCACGGGCCGGCCGGCGCCGTCCAGCCCCCAGGCGCCGGTCACCCGGCCCTCACGGCGGAGCAGATCGACCGCGGTGACGCCTTCCCGCACCTCGATCCGGGGCTCCTGCCGGACCCGCGCCACCAGGGCCCGTTCCAGCTCCCGGCCGGTGGCATCCCCGTTGGCGTGCAGGATCCGGCGGCAGTGGTGGCCGCCCTCGCGGGTCAGCAGGAAGGTCCCGTTTTCCCCCCGGTCGAACCGGGCCCCCAGCCCGATCATGGCCTGCACGCAGGCGGGCCCTTCGCTGACCAGAAGGTTGACGGCCGCCGGATCGCACAACCCCGCCCCGGCCGCCAGCGTGTCCCGGACGTGCCCGGCGGTGGTGTCGGCCGGGTCCCAGACGGCGGCGATGCCCCCCTGGGCGCGGGCGGAGTTCCCCTCGTCGATGGCGCTCCGGGTCAGGACCAGGACCGGGCGGCCCGCTCCGGCCAGTTCGAGGGCGGCGAACAAGCCTGCCACCCCCGACCCGATGACCAGGAAGGCCGCGGAGTTCCCGTTCATGCCCGGTCTACCAGAGCCAGGACCCGCCGGCCTTGCGGACGACCGAGTCGGGAGTGTCGCGCGAGGAGACGGGAAGCCGCTTGATGCCGTAGGGGTCGCCGCCGGGTTCGTTGGAACCCGAGAGGCTGGTGAAGTGCAGGAGGAACCCCTGGCGGCGCGCCGCCTTCCGGGTCTCGGGGGTGTATTTGCCGTAGGGCCAGGCCAGCGCCGTCGCGGGTTTGCCCAGGATCTCCCGCAGTCGTCCCTGGGATTGGGCGAGATCGGCGCCCACCACCGGCAGAAGGGGGTTGGGGACGGACTTGAAGGAATCCCAGATGCGGAGCAGGTCGGTGTGCAGGTCGTGGGTGTGCGAGCCGAACTCGAACCAGCCGGTGGCGGCCATCTCGCGGATCTGCGCGGGCGACAGGTAGCGGGTGAACTGCGGCTGGCGGCCCAGCCGCGAGGTCACCACAAAGGCGATCATGGGGATCCGGCGGGCCCGGGCGACGGGCAGGGCGTGGTGGTAGAGGCTTTCGTAGCCGTCGTCGAAGGTGATGGCCACCGGCTTCTCCACGTCCGGCAGGCCCCCGGCCAGGAACAACCGGATCTGCGCCAGGTTCAGCGGGGTGAACCCCGCCCCCTGCAGGGCGGCCATCTGGGCGTCGAACTGGGCCGGGGTGCAGGAAACGTCGGAACGGGCCGGGTCTTCCAGGTGATGGTAGACCAGCACCGTCAGCCGCCCGCCCGCCGCCGCCGGGCCCGCCCCGGCGATCCCGATGAGCAACCCCACCAGCAGTACCAGCAGTGCCCGCCCCGCCGGCCGCCCGGACCGGGGGCGGCCGCCCCCCCGAAACGCGCCCACGGGCCCGGACCGGTGAGGGTCCAGGCCCGTGGAGGAGCCGGGGCAGACGCGGGTCACGGCCGCATCAGAGGGCTTTCTTGAGGGCGTCGACCTTGTCGGTGCGTTCCCAGGGCAGGTCGAGGTCAGACCGGCCGAAATGCCCGTAGGCCGCGGTCTGCTGGTAGATCGGCCGGCGCAGGTCGAGCTGTTTGATGATGGCGCCCGGCCGCAGGTCGAAGGTGTCGAGGATCAGCTTCTCGATCTTTTCGGGGGCCAGTTTGGTGGTCCCGAAGGTGTTCACGTGCACCGACAGCGGGCGGGCCACGCCGATCGCGTAGGCGATCTGGATCTCGAGCCGGTCGGCGATGCCGGCGGCCACGAGGTTCTTGGCGATGTAGCGGCCCATGTAGGCACCCGAGCGGTCGACCTTGGTGGGATCCTTCCCGGAGAAGGCGCCGCCGCCGTGGGAGGCCATGCCGCCGTAGGTGTCGACGATGATCTTGCGCCCGGTCAGGCCGGAATCGCCCTGCGGGCCGCCGACCACGAACCGGCCGGTGGGGTTGACGTAGAACTTGGTCTTCTTGTCGAGCAGTTCGGCCGGGATGACCGCCTTGGCGCACCTGGCGATCAGGTCTTCGGTGATCTGGGCGTGGCTGACCTCGGGGGCGTGCTGTGAGGAGATGACCACCGCGTCGATGCGGGCCGGCTTGCCGTTGTCATACTCGACGGTGACCTGGGCCTTGCCGTCCGGGCGCAGGTAGGGGAGGATATTCTTCTTGCGCAGTTCCGCCAGCTTCCGGCAGATGCCGTGGGCGTAGTAGATGGGGGCTGGCATCAGGTCGGGGGTCTCGCGGCAGGCGTAGCCGACCATCATGCCCTGGTCGCCCGCGCCGGTGTTCAGTTCCTTGTCGGCGGCCTTGTCGTCGGCGTCAGCGGCCTTGTTGACTCCCTGGGCGATGTCGGGGGACTGCTTGTCGAGGGCGACCATGACGCCGCAGGCGCGGCCGTCGATGCCCCATTCGGAGTTGATGTACCCGATGTCGATGATCGTCTTGCGGACGATCTCCTGGATGTCGACGTAACAGCTGGTGGTGATCTCGCCCATCACGAAGGCGAGGCCGGTGGTGACGGCGGTTTCGCAGGCCACGCGCGCATACTTGTCTTGCGCGTAGATGGCGTCCAGAACGGCGTCGGAGATCTGGTCGGCCACCTTGTCGGGATGGCCCTCGGTGACGGATTCAGAGGTGAAGAAGTATTTCACGGAAAGAACCTCCAATGCAGGAAAGTGGCTGGAGTATACCAGCCTTTCCACGGCCCGTCAATGGTTGCACGCGGCCTCCGGGGCAAACGCCAGGTTGACATCCTCATGGTCAGTGCCTTCCCGACTGGTGACGGGGAATTCCTGTCCGGACGCGGCGGGAAAGACGCCGCGGCGGAAGAG
>CAZKPI010000710.1:0-2892 GCA_964554555.1 uncultured bacterium | reverse complement strand
GCCCGCGCCGCCGATCGCGTCGACCTGCGGGTTCTGCGCCAGCGGGTGGCGGCCATCGGCGAGCAACTGAAGGTCACGAAGGACCAATTCGGCCGCGACGGGGCCTTCCGGTTCCTGGCCGAGGTGACGGGCCGGAAGTTCCTGATCCTGCAGGTCCGTCTGGCCAACGGGGCGATCGTGGTCCGGGCCGACAACGACATCACCACGCGCGACGGCAACACCCTCATCCGCTACCAGAAAACCCTGACCGCGGCGGAATACCCAGAATACACGCTGTATGACTTTCCCCAGGGCCCCGGTCTGTTCGAGTTCACCCTGGCCAGGTCGGGAGCGGCCCTGCCCGACGAGGTCACCATCCAGCTGGTCGAGACGGCCGCCGACCTGCCCGGCTTCCGGGGCACCGGCCTGGGCACGCTGGTCGTGAAGAACGCCCCCGCCGGGAAGGTGTTCGTCACCCCCCAGGCCTTCGTCGACATCCGACAGCACGGGCGGGCGCTGGCCGGCGGAGTGACCCGCGACGGCGGGGCGGCCTGCGGGACCGACGTCACGTTCCGTCTGCCGGCCGGCTACTACACGGTCGTCAACGAGCTGACCCGGGAGTTCCGCGAGGCCAAGGCCCAGCTGATCCCCGTGTCGGCGGGCGAGACGACGATCGTTCGCCTGCCCGAGGGGCTGACCGCCGCCAACCGGGCCCTGGCCGCGCAGGACGACGACCGCGAGCTGACCGGCGAGATCACGATCGACGGGAAGAAGGACCTCGGCGCGACGGCGGAGATCGCCCTGTCGGTGAGCGACCCGCGCGAGCGCGACGTGTTCCCGACCAGGGAGAACACCGTCATCACCGAGAGCGGCGTCGACACCGAGATCGTCGACATCCGGCGGGAGGTTGCCCCGTGCAGTATCGCTCTGGCTGTCGACTCGTCGGGCTCGATGAAGAAGGACATGAAGGCGGCGGCGGCGGCGGTGAAGGCCTTTCTGCAGGGACTGCCCGCCGGCAGTTTTGTCCAACTCATTGATTTTGATGGGACGGTGCGCGAGCTGAAGGGGACCACCGCGTCGGAGGCGATGAAGAACCTGTCGCTGTTGAAGGCGGAGGGTTCGACCCGGCTCTACGACGCCGCCGCCAAGGCGGTCGCGCTGGTGCAGGGGAAGAGCCGGCCTGCCGTGGTGGTCTTCACCGACGGCGTCGACTCGCGCGAGGACAAACGCGGTACCGGCAGTTCGCTCACCCGGGCGCAGGCCGCCCAGAAGGTGGCCGCGGGGAAGGTGCCGGTCTTCACGATCGGGTTCGGCAAGCGGCTCAACGCCGACGAAACCCTCGCCGCCGTCGACGGGGCGCCGGACATCGGGTGCCTGACCGAGTTCGCGGCGATCTCGGACGGCCAGTACTACCCCGCCAAGGACCCGGAGGCCCTGCGGTCGGTCTTCGCGGCGATCGGCTCGCGGCTCGGCAACCATTTCGTCATCACCTACCGGCGGCCGACCGAGAACCGGGCCGGCGACACGCCCGTCGTGTCACTGGTGATCGACAACTCCGGCTCGATGAACAGCGATCCGAAGAAGCCGAACGCGAAGGACGGCGATTTTCGCCTGGAAAAGACGAAGCGGATGGTGCGCGAGTTCGTCGACCGCCTGCCGGCCGGCTCCGTCATGCAGTTCACCACCTTCCAGGGCGGCGGCGCCAAGCGCATCGAGGTGAGCCGGCGGCAGGTGGCGACCACCGACCGGGTGGGACTGCTGAAAGCGCTCGGGGAGATGACCGCCGACGACGGCACGCCGATCGTGAAGGCCCTGACCGCCGCGTGCGAGAACCTGGTGCCGGTGGCGAGCCGGCGGAGGGTGATCGTCTTCCATACCGATAGCGGCCTCGAGGTATCGCCCGACCAGACGGCCGACTACCAGAAGATCCTGGCCCGGATCCGGGAGCAGGGCATCTTCGTGCTCTGGATCGGCATGGGCATCTCGACGCCGGCCAAGGAGAAGGTGTTCGCCGAGGCGGCCAAAGCCACCGGCGGGGAATACGTCGTCAGCGAGTCGGTGGACGAGATCGCCAAGAAGCTGGAATCCCTTCTGCAGAGGCTCCAACAGCCCGTCGCCGCGAAGACCGTCCCGCTCACGGTGGGGATCGCCTACCGGACCCCGCAGGGCGAGACGCTCCGCTACCGGGTGCAGGAGGAGGCGGAATTCAGCCCGCCCCAGCAGGCGGGCCCGCCGCGGGAACCCGACGTCGTGATCGTGGAGACCGAGGAGAAGGGCGCCGTCGCGGCGGTGGCCTCGGCCCCCGCCCTGGCCCCGGCTTCCGCCCCGGTGGCGGCCGACTCCCTGCCGGAGGATGCCGACACCGTTGTGGCGGCCCGCACCGAGATCGGTCGGACGATGACCAACCGGGCCATGGAGATGACCCTGCGGCGGGCCGTCTTCCTCGACCGGCTGAAGGGCGTCGAGGCGCGCCGCAGTGGGCTCCAGTTCGCCGCGGTCGAGATGGAACTGCGGAACCGCACCGAGAAGAACATTCCCTACGTGATTCCGAGCATCTTCAAACACTTCTACCTGGGCCTCGCCGGCCAGGGGCTGTTCCCCGCCTCGAAGGCCACCTGGCTCGTGGAACGGCCGGTCACGCGGCACGGCGACCCGTCGATCGGCATTCCCGCGGGCGGCGCCGTGGCGGGCACCCTGGTGTTTGTGGTGCCGGCCCGGAGTGACGGGTTTGCCCAGCAGTCGCTCCATTTTTTCGACACCGCGTATGGGCACATCCAGATGCCGATCGCCGGCGCCCTGCCGGACGCCTGGCGCGACCTCGAGAAACGGCCGGTGACGAAGCCCGCCGACCTGGCGGATGGTTTCGCGCTCGCCGTGACGGCGACCGGCCTCGAGGACCGGATCGACCAATAC
>CAZKPI010000709.1:0-2909 GCA_964554555.1 uncultured bacterium | reverse complement strand
GATGATCGAGATGCACGCCCCGGCCGGCCGGAAGGGCTACTACTGCCCCTACCTCGAGGCCAACACCTACATGCTGAAAGCGGCCCTCAAGCTCGACGACCGCCAGGTCATCATGCCCGCCGTCTACCTGAAGGAAGGCCCCGACCGCCTGCGCGACTCGTTCCGCGCCGAGTTCCAGCGGCTGGGCCTGCCCTTCGACCCCGACCGGTTCGCCGCCGCCTGGCGGAAGGCCGACGAGGCGCTCGCCGCCTTTGACCGCGAGCTGAAGCGGATCGGCGCCGCCTTCCTCGACAAGCTCGGCGACCAGCGCGCCATCGTGGTGGTCGGCCGGCCCTACAGCGCCTACGACTCGCGCACCAACCTCAACCTGTTCGCCACCTTCAGCCGCCTTGGCATCATGGCCATTCCCCAGGAGTTCCTCGACCTCGACGGCCTGCCCATCGAGGAGGACTACCCCAACATGTACTGGGGCTTCGGCGGCAAGATCCTGCGCGCCGCCCGCCTGATCAACCAGGACCCCCGGCTGTTCGGCCTCTACCTGACCAGCTTCTCCTGCGGCCCCGACTCGTTCATCCTGCACTTCTTCAACCACGAGATGGCCCGCACCAACCGGCCCTACCTCGAGCTCGAGCTCGACGAGCACTCCGCCGGCGCCGGCGTCGAGACCCGCCTGCTTGCCTTCCTCGACGTCATCAAGAATCAGCGGAATGTACAAGTGCTGGGAAAAACCGTCCACATCCAGCCCCGCAAAGCCACCGCCCCCCTGCGCGACCGCACCATCTACCTGCCCAAGATGTCGGAAGGCTCGGCCGCCCTGGCCGCCGCCTTCGAGGGCGTCGGCTGCCGCGCCCGCGTCATGGACACCTACACCAAGGAAGGCATCGAGTTCGGCAAGCGCAACACCTCGGGCAAGGAGTGCTATCCCTGCACCGTCACCACCGGCGACATGTTCAACCTGATCACCGACCTGCGGCAGAAACAGATCGACATCGAGAACGAGATCGCCTTCTTCATGCCCGAGACGGAGGGGCCCTGCCGGTTCGGCCAGTACAACCGGCTTCACCGCCTTCTGCTCGACCGCTACGGGCTCGGCGCCATCCCCATCCTCTCGCCCAGTTCGGAAGACAGCTACCGCTGTAACGGCTTCTTCACCGACGACCAGGCCGTCGCCTTCCGCCAGCTCGGCTGGGAGGCCATCGTCTACGCCGACCTGATCGAAAAGGCCCTGTGGCGGGTGCGCCCCTACGAGACGGTCAAGGGGACCACCGACCGCGTGTTCGCCGACGCCATGCGCGAAGGGATCGAGGCCATCCGCCGCGGCGGCGGCCTGCGGCTGGTCAAGGCGGCCCGCCGCGCCGCCACCGCCTTCGCGGCCATCGACCGGCGCCGCGAGTCCCGGCCCCTGATCGGCATCGTCGGCGAGATCTACGTGCGCACGCACAAGGAGAGCAACCAGCACCTGGTGCGCACCCTCGAGGAGAACGGCTGTGAGACCTACACCAGCTCGGTCAGCGAATGGATCGAATACACCACCCACACCAGCATCGAGGATTCCCTGGCGGCCGCCCGCGCCCGGCCAGGCCTCGACAGCTTCGGCCGGCTGGCCAAGGACTGGCTGACCGGGCGATACCAGCGGCTGGTGGCCGGGGCCCTCGGCCTGCCGTTCCGCGACCTTCTGCGCGGGCGGTTC
Source organism: uncultured bacterium (assembly GCA_964554555.1). GTDB lineage: Bacteria > Muiribacteriota > Ozemobacteria > Ozemobacterales > Ozemobacteraceae > Ozemobacter. Next base: position 1,219 of record CAZKPI010000709.1, on the reverse strand, counting down.
GACCACGAGACGCGCCACCTCCTGCACGAAGTCGACGGGATCTTCTCGAACCACATCAACGGCGAGGCGATCCTGTCGATCGGCGGCGCCCTGGCCTTCGCCAGGGACGGCTACAACGGCGTGGTCAACGCCATGCCCTTCACCTGCATGCCCAGCACGATCGCCAGCTCGATCCTGAAGGTGGTCCTGCGCCGGAAGGTGCCCTACGTCGACATGATCTACGACGGAACGATCCTCCCCAACCGCGAGACCAACCTGGCCACGTTCGTCTTCCAGGCCCGCCAGAACCTGGAGGAAAGGGCCCGGCCGACCGTATGAACAAACGCTTGCGCGATCTGACCGCCGACCTGCTGAAGACCTTCCGGGACCAGCTGGAGGGAGGGGCCGGCCCGGCAGGCGGCGCCCGGGTGGCGGGGGTCCAGCATTTCGACAGCAGTCCCCTGCCCGACAAGCAGGAGATCTACCGCGTGCTGGCCGACGTCCAGTTCCTGCTGTTCCCCGGGTATTTCGGGGAGCCGGGCCTGTCGTTCGACGCCATCGAGGAGCAGATCGGCTACCGCGTGGCCCACGTCATGGAGCGACTGCGCACCCAGGTCCTGCGCGAGTCCCTGCACGCCTGCCGGTTTCCCAATCCCGGATGCCGGCATTGCCAGGACTACGCGGTGCTCGTCGCCGAAAACCTGCTGGCCGGTCTGCCGCGCATCCGCGAGACCCTCGACGTCGATGTGCAGGAGGCCTTCAAGAACGACCCGGCGGCGTCCAGTTACGACGAGATCATCTTCAGCTACCCGGGCCTGGAGGCCATCACCGTCTACCGCGTCGCCCACCTGCTCGTCGAGCAGGGGCTGGTGCTGATCCCCCGCATCATGACCGAATGGGCCCACGCCCGCACCGGCATCGACATCCACCCGGGAGCCCGCATCGGCCCTGGGTTTTTCATCGACCATGGCACCGGCGTGGTGATCGGCGAGACAACCGACATCGGCTGTAACGTCACCCTCTACCAGGGCGTCACCCTCGGCGCCCTCAACTTCCCGCGCGACGCGCAGGGCAACGTCATCCGGCGCGCCAAGCGGCACCCCACCATCGAGGCGGGCGTCGTCATCTACGCCGGGGCCACCATCCTGGGCGGCAATACGGTCATCGGCCACGGTTCGGTCATCGGGGGCAACGTCTGGCTCACCGAGTCGATCCCGCCCGATTCCCGCGTGGTCATGGC
>CAZKPI010000708.1:0-2909 GCA_964554555.1 uncultured bacterium | reverse complement strand
ACCTATTTCAATAACCACCTACCCCAATCCGGGAGGGGGGACCTGAACGGTTACCATCGAGGGGGCGAAACTCCCGCTTTGGGTTACAAGGCCAAGGTGTCGCCGGTGGCGGGGTGTCGGGGATTGGGGCCCCCCCCCGCACCAGGCACTCTCCTCACCACAGCGGAGATGCCGTTTGCCTGGTCTTCCGCAAAAGCCGACTCAGGGTCTCTGTGGTGATCCCTTCTTCCGGAGCCTTCACCAGGCTTTCCCCGGGGCCTAGTCCTCGACGAGGGAGTCGCGGAGGCGGGCCAGGCGGCCGCGCAGACGCAGGATCGCCTTGGTGTGCAGTTGGGAAACGCGGGAGTCGGAGACCCCGAGGATCTTGCCGATCTCCTTCGATGTCAAGTCTTCGTAGTAGTACAAAGTGATGACCATCCGTTCGCGTTCCGAGAGCTTGCCGATGGCGTCGGCCAGGATGCGCTTGGCCTCGGCCTCCTCGATCTTGGCCTGGGGGTTGTCGCTCTTCTGGTTCTCGACGAAGTCGAATCGCGAGGAGCCCTCCTCGTCGTCGTAGAAGATCTCGTCGAGGGACAACAGCAGAGATTTCTTGGTCTCGTCGAACAGCTTGTGGAGTTCGGAGATGTCGATCTTCAGGAACTCGGCGATCTCCTCGTCGGTGGCATCGCGGCCCAGTTTGCCTTCCAGCTTGGCATATGCCTTCTCGAGTTTGCGGGCCTTCTGCCGGATCGAGCGGGGGGTCCAGTCGAGGACGCGCAATTCGTCGAAGATGGCCCCGCGGATGCGGGTCTTGGCGTAGGTCTTGAACTTGACCTTGCGCTCGGGGTCGTACTTGTCGATGGCGTCGATCAGGCCGAGGATCCCATAGGAGACCAGGTCGTCAAACTCGACGTTGCTGGGCAGGTTGACGGCGATGCGGCCGGCCACATACTTGACGAAGGAGGCATACTTCATGATCAGCGCATCCTTGATGCGCTGGTCCCGGGAGTCCTTGTACTGGAGCCAGAGCCGCTGGTCTTCTTCTTCCTGGGCCCGGGCCGCCGCCTTCTTGGCGTCGATCGCCTCTTTTTCCTTGGCTGACAATGCTTCCTGATCCACTTATGTCCTCCGTGGGCTTCCTATGACACCACTGCGGAATCGCCCCGTGATACGACCTTGCCGTCCTCGACCGTCACCCGGGGCAGGACCACGGGTTCCAGGCTGGGGGCCCCCTGTTCCGTGCCCGGGCGGGGCGGGCGCGAAGCGGCCGGTTTCTGGAGCAGGTCGCCGAGCTCCTCGGTCACGTGGGGATGCTCGACCTGCCGTTCCTGGTCGAGCCTGGCCTTCTCCTGGCGATGGGTGATGGGCATCAGGACGATTTCCAGGAAACTGCCCACCCCGACCCCCAGCAATCCGAACACGAAAAAAACCACCAGGACCCGGTACATCATGGTCACCAGCGTGACCTTGGCCAACAGCGACAGCAGGAAAACCGCCCCGGTCACCGTCACCGACAGAAAGAGGGCGATCAACAGCGGCAGGCGCGTCATGGCGGCTCACAGGTCCCGGGCGCTTTCGCCCAGGACGGTCAGGGAGATCTTGCCGGAATCCAGGCGCATCTCCATGGACCGGCCCACCGTGCCGCCGGTGTCGGTGGCCATCACGGGAACCCCGAGCTTTTTCAGGGCATCGATGACCGCTTCCGTGTTCTTCTTGCCGATGTTCAGCGAAAAATCCTCGGTCGGCGGGAACATCTCAGCTCCGCCCACCACTTTGGCCCACAGACTGCCCTTGAACACCCCCGCGTGGCTGAGGGTCTGGTACAGGAGCGGGACGGCCGTATCGGCGAACTTCTTCGGGTTGAGGCGCTCGGCGGCGATGCCTGAGGAATCGGGCAGGATCACGTGGGCGAGGCCGCCGATCATGCTTTTGGGGTCATACATCGCGACAATGACGCAGGAGCCGACCCCATACACCGCCAGCACGTCGGGTGCCTTGGCGATCCGGATATCCGCCATTCCCACGGGGTAGATTTCGGGCATCGGACTATTTGACCCCCAGAATCTCGAGGAGGCGGTCGAGCGAGGCCGGGTCGGGCAGGAGGAAGATGTGGATTCGCAGGTTCTCCTGGCTTTCGACGAAAGAGGTTTCGATCATCAGCACGTGGTCGCTGACGGCCGCCATGTCCGAGATCACGGTGTCGAGCAGGGCGCCGGCCATGTCGATGGCCATGGAAGGCAGGGAGTTCAGCATTGGCACCCGCGTCAGCACCGACAGGGCGTTCAGGAACGAGCCGGCCAGGATGTTGCCGATCTCCCGCATGCAGGAGGTTTCCATGTCGCCGAACTTGCCGGGGGTGGCGATCTCGAACCCCGGCATCAGCGCCTGCAGGAGCTTGACCGCGGTGCCTGTGGGGATCAGCAGGATGAACCGCCCAGACAGCTGTCCCATCACCTTCAGAAAGATCCCCATGACTTGCTGTTCAGGGCCGCCGACCAGCCCGGAGACCTGGTCGAGGGGGAGGATCTTGGCCATGGGCACGTCCATGTCGATCTTGCGGTTCAGGAACTGGGCCAGCGCGGTCGCGGCGTTTCCCGACCCGATATTGCCCAGTTCGCGCAGGGCGTCGAGCTGGTCCTTCGTGAGTTGCAGGACGTCTTCCATGGCGTACTCCCAGACGGAGAGATGCTATTCCGGGCCATTATAAACAAGGGGCAGGGGAATTGCAAGGAAATGGCCGTCGGATTTCCCGTCGGTCGGGCCTGTGCCGGCCGTACCGCGTCCGCCGCCGGCCGGCCGGACCGCTCCCTGGCCTTGCGGCAACGGTCCCCGCGCGCGTCGTTCCTCCGGTGCCGGCGGGGAAACATCGCGAACTCTTCGCGGGCTCTGGGGCGCCCGCGAAGGCGGTGGGAAACCTCTCAGGAGGAAGC
>CAZKPI010000707.1:0-2909 GCA_964554555.1 uncultured bacterium | reverse complement strand
GGTCCCTCCCGGCGTGCCATGGCCGGCTCAGTGCCCCTCGAAGCGTTTGTAGCGCTCCCACATCTGGTTGGCCTCGCGGGTGGCCTGCGCCTTCATGAAGAACGCCTTGGCCCGCAGGTAGAACCGCTTGGCCTCCTCCTCCTCGCCGCGCAGGGAATGCTCCTCGGCCAGCGCCGAGAACTTCTGGGCCAACTGCCGGTAGATCTCGTCCTGACTGCCGGCCGGGTCGTCCTTCAGTTCGGAACGGCCCCGCAGGCCGAACACGTTGGCCCGCCGCAGGTAGATGTCGACCAGGTAGAGGAGCAGGGCCAGCAGAACCAGCCAGGGCCAGAGCGGCACGAAGACCGACGTGGCGGCGGGCGAGGGCAGGGTCAGCAGTCCGAGTTGGGCCGGGTCCTCGACCAGTTCCCCTCCCGTCTGCTCGGCGATCTGGCGCAACAGCGGCAGGTTGACCCGCGTGGTCTGCATCTCCTGCGACTCGTTGGCCGCCACCATCGTGGCCCCGATCCGCCCCGCCGGCCCTGACACCTCGGCCACGTACAGGCCGGGCACCGCCTGGCGCAGGACCGCCTCATACCGTCCGTCGGCGGCCTGGGTCAGGCTCAGGTGGCGGGTCTGGCTGGCGGAGTCGGTCAGCCGCAGGAACCGGAAGGCGGTCTTCTCGGCCGGCCCGGGCTGTACCCAGATCTGGAGGTCGGAACCGCGCTGGGCGGTCTCGACGGAGAACCGCTCAGGCACCCCTTCCGACAGCTCCTTGACGGTCTGGCGCATCAGCTTGCCCAGGCCGTTCCAGCGCGCCCAGGCCTTTGACCAGGCCGGAAGCAGGTCGGTGGTGAGGGCGGCCGACCGGCCCAGGCCGAACCGCCACCAGGCGAGCACCGGGTCGCCGCGGTTGCTGGTCAGCACCTGGGTGGCCGCGTCCTTCTTCTGGGTGACCACCAGTCCCTCGAGGGTCGGGATCTCGTCCTGGGTCAGGCCGCGGGCCAGGCCGGCGGTGTCGGTCAGCAGGGGCTGGAAAGGCTCCTCGATGAACGGCGGGGCCGAGATGCGCTTGAACTCCTTGCGGAAGATCTCGGGCAGTTCGGCGAAGTCGGGGCTGGCGTAGAACTGGCCGCCGGTGCCGTCGGCGATGGCCCGCAGGTTGTCGAGGTTGACCTCCGACCCGGCCGCAATGGTGGTCACCGGCACCTTGAACTCGCGGAAATTCTCCAGCAGAGGGGAGACGAAATGCGCGTCGGAGGGGATGCCGTCCGACAGCATCAGCACGTTCTTGTGGGCGAAGGGCTGGTCCTTCAGCGCCACCAGCGCCTGGGCGAGAAGACCGTGCCGCCGCCGGGATAATACTGGTCGAGGGTCTGGTAGATCTCGTCGAGCTCGTCGATCTGCTGGAGGGGAAGGACCCAGCTCGGCAGGTGGTTGAACATGATGATGCCGACGTAGTGCCCCCGGCAGAGACGCAGGATCTCCTTGGTGGCCGCGATCAGGTAGTCCCACGACTCGCCGAACATGCTCCCCGACGAGTCGAGCACCAGGATGAGGGCCAGCGGCTGGTTGACGGTGCGCCGCGGCAGGCGCACCGGCAGAAGCTCCTCGACCGGCGTCTCGGTCCATTCCCCCAGCCCGAAGGCGTTGGGACCCCCGGTCATCAGCAGGCCGGTGCCGTCGCGGACCGCCTGCCGGAGCGCTTCCATCTCGGGGACGGAAAAATGCTTCCGGTGGATGTTATTGAGGATCACGCACGGGTAGAGGGGAAGCGCGGCGGCGAGGTCGGCCGGCCACGAACCGGGGTGGGCGGTCGCGAACTCGATCTTCTCGGCCGTCAGCAGGTCGCGCAGGAACCGGCCGTCCGCCGGGCTTTCCTCGAAGACCAGGGCCCGGGGCAGGGAGCGCACCGTCACCGTCTGGAAGCGGCGCGACGGGATTCCCCCCGGGCCGGCGGCCGCCACCTGGGCGACGTAGCCGATCACCCCGCGGGTCTGGGGCCGGAGCTTCACCACGTGGGCCGACAGTCCGGCCTCGCCCCCCGGGATGGACACCTGGGCCGCCGTGCCATCGGACCCGCGCAGGTCAAGGGTCAGGGTGGCCCCGGCTGGGTTGGCGACCAGGAACCGGGCGGCGAACTCCTCGCCGGGGAACAGGTGGTCGGGGAACCCCGCCTTGATGAGCCGGGGCTGGTCGCGACCGCGCAGGGGCTCGAGCGGGACGACCGAGACCGGCAGGTTGGCCTCGGCCAGGCGGCGGGTCGCCGCGCCCGCCCCGCCGTGGGTGTCGCCGCCGTCGGTGAACAGGTAGAGCCGGCCGCGGCGGCCGGGCGGGATCGCCTTCAGGCCCTCCTCAAGGGCCCCGCCCAGGTCGGTGCTGGGTTCCCGCGCCAGGCGGGCCAGCAGTTCGCCCTCGGTGCCTCCCCCGCCGCCGCTGGCGGCCGCTCCGCCCCTGGGCAGGCGGTCACAGGCGGCGTGGGAGCCGCTGAACAGCAGATACTGCGGGGTGGCGTGCTCCGGCAGGTCGGCCGCCAGGCTGGCCACGGCGTCGAAGGCCGCTTCGCGGGCCCCCGGGTCGACCGACGGCGAGACGTCCAGGGCGAACACCACCCGGAAGTCCTCCTGGAACCGCTGGGTCTCCCAGCGGGGGTCGAGCAGGGCCACCACCAGCAGTCCGAGCACGCCGAGCTTGACCCCGAGCAGAATCCGCTTGCCCGCCGCCGACACGAAGACGGGGGTGCGGATCCACAGCAGGGTCATCAGCAGTACCGGCACCAGCCAGATGATGCCGAGCGGGTTGCCCAGTCCGATCATGTACAAACCTGTACCAAACTTAAAATCATAATATGTACAATGTGGTTATGAAGCCTCTGGCCCGTCTTCCGCCATCCCCGAACGGGCCCGCCGGTCCGCGGGCCCATCGCCGCC
>CAZKPI010000706.1:0-2910 GCA_964554555.1 uncultured bacterium | reverse complement strand
GGGGGTGGGGCGGGTCCGCCCGGGGCCGGCGCCGGCGCCGGCCGCGAGGGATTCCCCTCCGACAAGGGTCACCGCTATCAGGAGCGGCAGGAGGGGTAGCCCGGGCGTGCGACTCCGGAATGGGTTGGACATGCGAATGCCTTCCTCCGGGGAGTGGAGAGTTTCGGGGCCTGGGGCCCTACCCTGGGGGGTGGCCTGGGTGCTCCCCCTTCCAACTCTATCACCAGGGTGGCGAGGAGGAAAGGGGCTTCCAGATCAGGAAGGCGAATCCGCCGGGAAACCTGGCGCCGGTGGCCCGCCGATCCGCGCGCCCGGGCGATGAGGAACGTGGTTGCGCGGGAAGGGGGAAGGCGGCCGCCCCGCGGGCGGCGGCCGGCAGGGACACCCAGGAAAGAACCTGGCGAGGGAAGGCCCCATCTCCGAACGGCCGGCGGCCTTCTGGGCAGGGCGGGCCGAAACCATCCAAGAGAGGCCGGAGAACCGGCTTCCCTTGCCGTTTTCCGGGGAGGATGATACAGTTGGCGGGAAAGAGGCGGTAACCGGTCGGTCGCCGCAGGGAAGTCATGGATCATGAGAGCAGGAGGGCAACCGGGTTCATGGACCCCAGTCAGATGATGGCGTCTTCCCCCCGCCGTCGGCCAGGCCGCCCAGGCGTGAGGGGGCCGCGGGGCGTGGTGCTGTACGTCGTCTGCCTGCTCCTGCTCGGGGGGCTCCTGCTGACCCTGGCCCTCAGCCGGTTCACGAGCGGTGCGGTCGAGCAGTTGGCCCGCACCGTTGACCAGACGCGCCTGTTGGTGCATGCGCAGGCCGGGCTCCACGAGATGCTGGCGCGGATCAAGACCGAGGCGAACCAGCCGCAAAGCGAGTTTGGAAAGATGTTCCGGCAGGTCTTCACCGACCGGTCCTCGGCGGCCGGGGCGGGGGCGGCCCCCTGGAGCCGGCGCCGCGACTTTCCCCCGGCCGACCTTCCCCTCGCCAATGCCCTGATCCGGGAGGCCCTGGGACCCTCCGCCCGCCTGGAAGGAAGCCTCCGGCTGGTTCTGCCCGACCGTCTGGCCTCGCCCCTCGAGTCCTATGCCGGGTTCCTGGAACTGACCGCCCGGGCGGCCGCGGGGAGCGGCCGCGACACCGCGCTGTCGGTGCGGGAGCGGCGGGAGGTCCGCCTGCTCGACGTGCGGGACCCGTTCTTCGACAAATACGCCCTGTTCGTGAAAAATGACTGCCCGCACCTGAACCACCCCGAACGCCGGCTGGTGGTGGAAGGGGTCGACCGGTCGGATTTCACCTCCTTTGCCTACTTCGGGAACCGCCTGTATCCGCCCTGTCCCGAATTTCCGCAGGGTGAGGGAAGCCCGAAACCCCCGCCGGTTCTGCTGGATCTCGATTTCGAGGGCGACGGGAACCTGATCGCCAACCTGGCGGGGGCGGCCCGGGGGTTCTCGCCGCGGGATGCCGCCGCCGCCCAGCAGAGCCGCGGTCAGTTGTTCTTCGTGAAGGAGCCGCCGGTGGCCTTTGCCGGGCTGGCCGGCCAGTACGGGCTGGCCGACTATGCCGCCTGCCCGGACCTCCAGCGCTGGTATGAGCGGACAATCGTCGATCCGGCCCGCAAGGCGGGCGGCGGCAAAGGCTCCCTGGCCAGCGAGATCGTGCAGGACTTCAACCAATGCCGGGGCGATCTGGCGAAATCGGAGGGGTTTCGGGCGGTGCTCGCCGATGCCTGCCGGGAGTGGCGGTATCACTACGGGTATACCGATTACGGGCACCTCGTCGGGTTGCCGGGCCTGAACATGACCCCGTTCGCCACGACCCCCCTGTTTTCGGGCATCCTGTCCTATTTCCACGAATACCGCGACTACAACCCCCAGCGGACGCTGGGCGGCCGGATGCCGGCCCTCTTCGGGCCTGCCCGGAACCGGCCCCTGTTCGTCGAAGGTCCGGTCTACCTGCGGTTCTTCAAAGTCGCCTTTCTCGACCAGGTCACCATTGACCTGGCCCTGGCGGCGGGCAAGCAGGAGATCACCCTGCCCGGCCTGCCCCTGGCATTCCAGCGGGCCGACCGGCCGGTCACCTACCGCAGTAAGGTGGTGGCCAACGTCGACGGGCTGGAAAAGGTGCTGATGAGCCGGGCCATCCAGACCCCGCTCAACTACGTGTTCTTCGGGGCCCGCACCGCCGAGCCCGAGCCGCGCCAGGCCGGAACGCCCCGGCCCGCGGCCGACCTCGCCCCCCAGATCGACCGCACGCTCAGGCTTCCCTCGTATCTGTACAAGACGGCGGGCGATTTCCTGGCCGAGCGGGTGGTCACCGAGGGGGGGCGCCGCGTGCTCGACCTGGACGGTCTGATGGTGATCCTTGGCCTGAACGGGAAAGTGCTCGACCTGTCGGATGTCCACCTGTTCCGGGGCAAGGGCGTGCTGGTCGTGGGCCGCGGCGACTGCCGGCTGGGCAGTCTGCGGCGGCTGGTGCCCGGCAGTGACGACCTGTGCAAGATCCAGCTCCAGCGGGGCATCTTCCAGGTCGATGGAGCCGAGGCCGACCTCGAGATCGAGGCGGGCCTGACGGCGATCCGCTATTTTCCGAAGGAAGGCGAGACCGCCCACGGCCTGCTGGCCCTGCCCCCCGGGCGCTCCGTGCGGATCCACGGCAACCTGCTGGTCGACGACCTGAACCGGCTCGACGGACTGCAGGCGGGGCGGACCCTGACGGTGCGGCACGACCCGACCCTCACCCACCCGGCCGACCCGTTCCGGGTCAGCATCGGGCCGGTCAAGACCCTGTTTGCGGTGCAGGCGGAATGACCATGAAACCGGTCGTCGCGACGGGGATGCTCATGCTGGTGCTGGCGGCCGGCTGGTTCCTGGCGGGCGGCGGAGGCCGGGGGCCGGTTCCTGGCGCGCCCGGGGAGCCGGG
>CAZKPI010000705.1:0-2922 GCA_964554555.1 uncultured bacterium | reverse complement strand
TCCGCAAGGCGGGCATCACCGTGGAGAGGTTCGTCCAGGCCCTCAAGGAAAGATGACCCCATGACCCTGGCCGCCATCTACACCCGGTACAGCTCCACCAACCAGGACCGCGCCTCGACCATCCGACAGCTCGACGACTGCCGGAAGTACGCCAAGGAACACGGCTGGGAGGTCGTCGGCGAATACATCGACGAGGAAACCACCGGCCGGAGCGACCAGCGGGAGGCGTTCCTGCGCCTCATCGAAGATGGCCAGGCGAAACGGTTCGGCGCCGTGATCGTCTGGGCCCTGGACCGGTTCGCCAGGAATCGCGACGACTCGAGGGTCTACAAGGTGACGCTGCGCCGGGCCGGGGTCCTGGTCCACAGCGTCACCGAGCCCATCGATCATGACACCGACGAGGGCGTGATCCGGGAATCGATCGCCGAGCTTTTCGGGGAACTGGAGAGCAGGAAGATCGGCCGGCGGGTCCGGTCCGGGATGATCTCCGCAGCGAAGCGGGGGTTCTACCCGAGCTACAACTGCCTGTATGGCTTTCGGCGGGTCCGGGTCGCAGACCAGGAGACAGGCCGGGAGAGGTGGCAACTCGAGCCCGACCCGGCTGCCGCCGAGGTGGTTCAGCGGATTTTCCGCGAATACATCGATGGGTCCGGACTGAAGGCCATCGCCAACAGCCTCAACCGGGACCAGGTTCCCACCCAGCGAGGGGCCCGTGGATGGATGATGACCACCGTCGGGGCCATCCTGAAGAACCCAGGCTACCGCGGGACCCTGGTGTGGGGAAAGCGCAAGACGGGACGAACCCCGGAGCGGGAAACCGCCCAGTTCAAGATCGAGCCCCTGATCGATGAGAGGACATGGAAAAAGGCGCAGGCCAGACGCCGAGCGACCAGCCATCCGACCGGGAGAAAGACCGGGAGCAGTCCGCGCCCGTTTTCGGGCCTCTGCCGATGTGGGATCTGCGGCGATCAGTTCCGGGCCCTGTCAAAGGCCGAAGGAAAGTATTCGATGGGGTGCGTGAGGCGGTATCGATTCGGGGGGCCGCCCGACGGCTGCGGGAACCGCCGATACATCCGCGAGGACGTCTTGATGGGGCTGGTGCGGCGGGACCTCGACATCCTGCTCGACCCCACCAGACTGAAGCGGGCGATCGCGGTCAGGGTCGGGGCGGCCCGGACGAAAAAGGCGGACTCGACCAAGGAGCGCGACCTGGGGAGGCGCTTGGCCGACGTCGAGGCCAGGCTCCGACGCCTGTGGGATGCCGTCGAGAACGGAACCATGCCGGCGGCGGAGGCCAGAAAACGAATCAACGACCGGGAGAGCGAGCGCAACCGCCTTCGGGACGAACTGCAGGCCCTCGAGCGGAAACCCGAGGAGGACCCCCGGGATTTCCTGGCCCTGGCAGAGGAGGCCATGCGAGTGCTGGAAACGGCCACCGGGAGCGACTTTCGGCGCATCCTCGCAGCCATCGGGGCGAGCATTTTCATTCATCCAGAGCGGATTGAGGTGGTCATAGATGCAATTTAAGATCGTCATACCGATCAAACAAGTGCCCGAAACCAACGCGGTCAAGATGGACGAGGCCACCGGAACGATGATCCGGGAGGGCGTCGAGGCCATCATCAACCCCCTCGACCTGTACGCCCTGGAACTGGGACTGCGTCTGCGCGAGCGGACAGGGGGCGAGGTCGTCATGCTGACGATGGGGCCGCCCAAGGCGATGGAGGCCCTGCGCGAGGCCGTCGCCATGGGGGCCGACAACGCCGTGCTGTTGAGCGACAAGGGGTTCGCCGGCTCGGACACCTGGGCCACCAGCCTGGCGCTGGCGGCGGCGATCCGCAAACTGGGCGCCTTCGACCTGGTGATCTGCGGCGAGCGGGCCACCGACGGCGACACCGGCCAGGTTGGGCCCGGCATCGCCGCCTGGCTCGACCTTCCCCTCATCAGCTACGTGGCGGGGGTGACCGGCCTGACGCCGCGCGTCATCCAGGCCCGGCGGCTGGTCGAGGAGGGCTACGAAGAGCTCGAGATGGACCTCCCCGGCCTGATCACCGTGGTCAAAGAGGCGGCTGACCCGCGCCTGCCCACCCTGCGCGGCAAACAGCGGGCGAAAGGGCTGGCCATCCCCGTCTGGGGGTGCGACGACCTCGGTCTCACCCAGGCCCAGCGCGGTCTGGCCGCCTCCCCGACCCGGGTGGTGAAGATCTTCCGGCCGAAGATCACGCGGCAGGTGCACCTGGTGCGGGCCCCCGACGCGGCGGCGGCCGAGGCGGCGGCGGCGGAACTGGCCGCCTGGCTGCGGCAGAGGAACGTCCTGCCCGCCCCGGGCGGGCGCAGGAAGGAGGCCGGCCATGGCGCATGACGGCGTCTGGATTTTCGGGGAACAACACCGCGGGCGGGTGCTTTCCGTCACCTGGGAACTGCTGACCCGGGGCCGGGCCCTGGCCGACAAGCGCGGCACGCGGCTGACCGCCGTCGTCTTCGGCCACCAGCTCGACCAGGACGACCTGCGGGAGGCCGTCGAACGCGGCGCCGACCGCGTCCTGGCCTACGAGGCCCCCCAGCTCGAAACCTACCTGCCCGAACCCTACGCGGCCTGCCTAATGCACCTGATCCGCGAGGAGAAGCCCGAGATCCTGCTCGGGGCCGCCTCCTCGACGGGGCGGGCCCTGATGCCCTACGTGGCCGTCAAGGCCAACACCGGCCTGACCGCCGACTGCACCGAGCTCGACATCGAGACGCAGACGGGCCTGCTCCTGCAGACCCGGCCCGCCATCGGCGGCAACATCATGGCCACCATCAAGACGCCCGTCCATCGCCCGCAGATGGCCACGGTGCGGCCGCACAGCACCCCGCCGGCGCCCCGGGTGCCCGGCCGGGCCGGCGAGATCGACGTGCGCCAAGCCCCGCCCGCCCTGCTGG
>CAZKPI010000704.1:0-2924 GCA_964554555.1 uncultured bacterium | reverse complement strand
CTGAAGGCCGTGTTCGGCGAGATCATCTCGGCCTGCCGGCACCTGCAGACCCAGGACCACATCGTCGTCCTCGGCGAGAAGTTCGGCTGGGTCCACGATGCCGCCCTGGCCCAGTTCGGCTCGAGTGCCGGGTTCGACGCTGTCGAGGGGGGCGACGAGGTGGTCGAGGCCATCCGCAAGGATTCCTCCGCTCTGGCCTTCCTGCACCTGGGCGCTGGCAGTGCCGACATCAACCTCCTGCTGGAGGCCCTGCTGGCGGGCAAGTTCCAGATCGTCGCCGAACGTCCCTACCTGCCGGTGTATTCCCTGGTCTGCGCCCAGCGCATCGAACTGCCCGAGGTGACCGATCTGTTCACCACCCGGGAAACCCTTTCCGCCCTGCGCAACTGGGTGCTTTCCCTGTCATTCCCCGTGCGCATCAACATCTGCCGGTCGGCCGAGGAGATCATCGAGAACCTCGTCGACACCCAGCCCCATGCCGGTCTCCTGCCGGCCGGGGTGGCCAAGACCCTCGGCCATCACCTGATCCAGGGCGGCATCGAGCCGGTGGCCAACCACCTGCGCCGGTGCGTGACGGTGTCCGGAAAGCCAGCCGGGAAGCCCGCCCAGGGCATGAAAACCTCCGTTCTGTGCTCGTTCGCCGCCGGTAACGGGGGCCTGTACCAGATGCTGGGGGTCCTGCACGAGGCGGGGTGCCGCCTGCTTGGGGTCCAGATGTTCCCCTTCCAGGGAAAGGCCTGGCAGGACCTCTTCCTCATCGATTTCGCAGGCCCCGCCGAAGGGAAAGCGCTGGCCGGCCTGATCGACCGCCTCGCCGGACAGGCCCAGCTGTTCCACTCGCTGGGTACCTACCCCGTCCTGAAGTAGCGCGCCGCTCCCGCGGCGCGGGCCGCCCCCCGCCCGGTCGCCGGCGGGAGGCTGACCGTTGCTGAACAGCCCTCGTGCCGGTCCCCCCGGGAAGGTGCTGGCCGGCTCCCGAAGGGCCATCGGGGAGCCGGGCGGCCGGTCAGGGCTGGCCGGGGAGGGCAGGATGCGGTAGTATGGAGTGACGCCGCCAACCTCCTGCCCTTTCGGAGAACCGCCCCATGAGTTCGCTCGACCTCGATGCCCGCTTCCAGGAGCTGGTCCAGACTGCCGAAGCCAATGACCATCCGACCACCCTGCGCCTGGCCGGCACGCTGAAGAATGCCATGCTCGCCGCCCCGCCGGTCGATCCCGTCCGGTTCGGGTGGGTCAGGCACTACGAGTTCCGCAGTCTGTATCTCCTGGGCGACACCCGGCAGGCCTGGGACCACTTCCACGAAACGGTTCCCGTCCCCGTCACGGACCAGCCCCAGAACCACGTCTGGCGGCTGTCGGTGGCCTCCGAACTGGCGGCCCGCCTGGGACGGCCCCACGACATCCTGCGGCTGGGGCGCCTGTGCCTGCGGTACAAAAAGGCCATCGCCGACGACCTGCGGGAGCAGGTGAACACCTGGAACAACACCTGCCTGTTCCTCAACCAGGCCGGCCGTGATGACCTGAACTGGGAACCCGCCCACGCTCTGGCCGACCTCGGCCGCGAACTGCACATTCCCTGGCTCCTCAACGAGGGGTTCCGGTTCCTGCTCGCCCATTTCACCCGGGCCCCCCGGCCGACCGTCTTCTTGTATCTGCAAACCCTTGTGCCCCACCTGCAGGCGGTGATGGCCGGTCCGGAGGCCGATGCCGACGACCGCGCCAAGGCGGCCGCCCACCTCGAGGCCGCCGGGCCCGTCTTCGCCGCCGAGCGGCGACGCCGCGCCGAGCGCGGGTTCCATCCTGACCTCGACCGGGCCCTGCTGGAGGCCATCCTGCACGGACAGTCCGGCGCGGTGCGGAACCTTTTGGCCCGGGGGGCCGATCCCAACGCCTTCGTCGATCTGCCCGGGATGCCCTGGCCAGCCTCGCCGGCCCTCGTTTCTGCCGTCCCGACCGGGGATCCCGATCTCTGCGCCATCCTGCTCGAGGCGCACGCCGACCCCCTGCTGACCCAGGACCGGCACGGGGTTTCCCCCCTGATCGCCGCCATCGTCACCGGGAATCGCGACCTGGTGCGCCTGTTCGTCGAGCAGGGGGTCGACCTGCACCAGCTGTCCGCCGACCGGCGACAGCCCCTGCACTGGGCGGTGGCGGAGGGCCAGGCCGACATCCTGGGCGACCTGCTGGCCGCGGGAGCCGACCCGGAGCAGGCCGACCGCCACGGGTACCTGCCCGCCCAGGTGGCCGCCACCCGATCCCAGCCCGATGCCCTCAAGGTCCTGTTCCGGCACGGAGCCAACCGCCAGGTGGTGCTCGAGGCCGCCGGCGGCCTTTCCCTTCTGCACCTGGCCGCGGCCACCGGCGCCGCCGAAACGGTGCGGTACCTGGTGCGGGAAGGGGGCGATCCACAGGCCCCGGCGGCCGGCAACGGCAAGACCGCCCTGCAGTTGGCCGAGGAAGGGGGCCACGCCGAGGCCCTCGCCGTTCTGCGCGGGGAGGACCGTGGCCTGTTCGACGGGCTGGCGGGGAAGCTGACCTCGTTCTACGAAGACGCGGTGAAAGACAAGGTCCAGAACCTCCGCGGGACCATGAAAGAGGCGGTGTCGGTGCTGAAGAGCACGGCCAAGGACCAGGCCGAAACCCTCCCCGACGCGATGAAGGAGGCGTTCGGCACCCTCCAGGCCACGGTGAAGGGCCGCGTGGTCCCTTTCCTTTCGGGGTTGTTCTCCCCGCCATCCGAGACCCCCGCCTCGCCCGAGGGCGATCCCGCCCAGGAGGTCCCGCCGACACCGGCCGCCCCGGCCGGCCCGGTTGCCGGAACCCCCGCCCCGGGCCGCAAAGAGCCGCCCCCTCCTCCTCCACCGCCGCCACCTCCACCGTCATCCGGCGACCCGCCTCCCTCCGACAGCGGTTCCGACTGATCG
>CAZKPI010000703.1:0-2947 GCA_964554555.1 uncultured bacterium | reverse complement strand
CTTGATCTTCGGGCCGGGCACCTTGAAATGGGGGTCCAGGTCCTTGATGCGGGCCAGCGCCTGATGGGCCTTCAGGGGGTTGTTGCCGAGCATGTGGCACCGGTAGACCCCGCTCAGGGCGAGCATGTTGGCCGGGTCGTAGTTCAGGGCCTCGAGGAAGAAATCGAGGGCCTCGTGCGCCTTGTTCACCTGGGAAATCGACCCGGTCGGCAGGTCCTCCGCCGCCGCCAGCAGTTCCTGGGCCCGGTCAAAGTCGAACTCGAACCGCGCCGCCTGGATCTTGCCCCGTGTCCGGGCGGCCTCCGAGTGGTTGGGGAACCGGCGCAGGACGAGCTCGACACAGTTCATCGCCTCCTTGAACATCTTCTTCTTCAGAAGGATCTCCCCCTTGAGCACCAGGAGGGCGGGGTGGTCGGGAACCCCCTCCAGGCCAAGGTTGAGAATGCGGTTGGCCAGCTCGAGGTTCTCATCGCGGAAGGCCTTCTTCGCCTCGTTGTAGGTGTGCTCGGCCCGCTTCTGACGCAGGCCTTCCCAGTAGGCCGGCACCTGGTCGAGCCGTTCCTTCAGGCGCAGAACCTCCTCGGCGTTGCCCATTTCGGAACAGCACTGCGACAACCCCGTCAGCGCTTCGGGGTGCCGCGGCTCGATGGCCAGGACCCGCTGGTAATCGGCCGCCACCTTGCCCAACTGCTTCTTGACTTCGTCCCGTTCCTGGACGCTCAGGCCGGTCTTCTTCCCCCCCCTGGCGGCCTCTCCTTCCCCTGGGGTTTCCGTCGGCGTTTCGCCAGCGGCTCCCTCCTTCGCTTCGCTTTCCTGGCTTTCCGGCTGGTCTTTGGACGCCAGGAGGGCCATCACCTGGGCCCATTGGGCCCGGGCCCGTTCCATGGGAGGATTGATGAACTCCTTTTTGAACTGGTCGTAGTCCTGGCGATCGGCCATAAAGACCGGGCACTGGTAATACAAGGTCTTGAGCAGTTCGTTGGCCGCCGGGTAGTCCTTCTGGCCCAGTTTGACCTTCGCCATGAAATACAGGTAGTGGGGCGTTTTCCCGTATTCCACCCGGTATTGCTCGAGCTTGCGCTCGGCCAGGGAATAATTGCCGACCCGGATCGCCTCGTCGATCGTCTGGGAGGCGCCCGGCGCCTCCTCCTCCGGGAACCGCTTGGAAAGAGGCTCTGGCCCTGACGACGGGGCGGGCTGGCCGGGCCGGGTCTCGGGGTCGCTCATCGGCGGGGGAGGTCCCTGCCGGGGGGATGGAGCCCAGGGCCCGGCGGCAGGGAACAAGCGAGACGGAGAACGTCTGCGGCAGAGGGCATGGCGGGGGCTGGGTCCACTCCTGGTTTCTCCCTGGTGTTCGGCCGGACATCAGGCCCGGGAGGGATCCTCGCGACCGGCTGTTCTCTCGCTGGGGGCCATCCCGTCCGACTGCCACAACTATACCGAACCCCCACCCCACCCCGCAAGGGGATGGAAGCCTTTACAGGTTCGGATTCTTCGGATAAGATTTTCATAATCGACCACGGGAGGTTGCCGTATGAAATCGATGTTCCGTCAGCTGTGCTGTGTCTGCCTGGTCGCCTCACTCCTGCTCCAGGTCGCCCCGCTGGCCGTGGCCCAGGCGGCCAAGCCCGCCGGCCCGCTGTCTGCCGTCTACAACGAACTGCTGGAAGCGCGCCGCATCCTCAGCGAGGACGCCGGCGCCAAGCAGTCCCAGAGTGCCGTGCCCGCCCTCGACCGCGCCAAGCGCCTGGTCAACGAGCGGTCGTTCGCCAAGGATTTCCCCTGCCTCGCCCCCGATCTGCGCAAGGGCGTTGAACAGGCCCGCTTGAAGGTGCTGTGGAACGACCGCAACGAGGCGATCGTCATCATCAACCGCCTCCTCGGTTTGATCGACGGCATGGCCAAGAAGCCGGTCCCCCCGCCCCAGAACCCCTGCGGAAACGGCCCGGGAGCCGGGGCCATGCTCGGAGCCACCCTCCTCGCCGGAATGGGCGCCCTGATCCTGCTGTTCTTCACCGGCCAGGTTTCTCACCGCTGATGTTGTCCGGCCGCCGCCCCCGCGGCGGCCGCCCCCACTACAGCCCAGGACCCGAACCCCGGATCCTGGGCTGTGGTGTTCCGGAACCATGATCCGTTCCAGGGCTGGCGGACCGCGAAGCGGAGCTTCCGCGAGGGGAACGCCTCCGCGTTCCCCTCGCCAGAAGAAAAGGTCCAGGCCGTCGGCTCTGGTGGGGCGGAAGGGGCAAAAGCCCTTCATGCCGATCAATGCTCCGGAAGCCTGTCCGGCCGGGGAACATCCGCCCCTCCGGAGCCCGCCCTTGACCTGAGGGAAAGTTCCCCGGTATGCTGGGCCCGGCGGCCCCGCACCCCACCGGAGCCGCCCCTGCGAGCCCGATCCCCAGGAGAGGCACCCCCGATTCGCATGCCGATGTTTGCCCGCGTCCTGACCGGTTCCATCAGCGGCTTCGAGCCACTGCTCGTGGAAGTCGAGGTCGATATCGCCGGCGGGCTCCCGGCGTTCACCGTGGTGGGGCTTCCCGACACCGCCGTCAGCGAGGCGCGCGAGCGAATCCGGGCGGCCCTGAAGAACGCGGGGCTCGACCTCCCCGCCCGCCGCCTGACCGTCAACCTCGCCCCCGCCGACATCCGCAAGGAGGGCGCCGGCCTCGACGTGCCGATCGCCCTCGGCATCCTGACCGCCCTGGGGGAGATCCCGCCGGAACGCACCACCGGCCTTCTGCTGGTCGGTGAAATGTCGCTCGACGGCCGACTGCGCCACACACGCGGCATCCTTCCCCTGGCCTTAATGGCCAAGGAAAAGGGGCTGGCCGGCCTGGTCGTGCCCGCCGAGAACGCCGCCGAGGCCAGCGCCGTGCCTGACCTGCCGGTACACGCCTTCGCCACCCTGCGCGAGCTGGTCGATGCCCTGCGGGCGGCCGGCCCCCTG